>NZ_JBHZOP010000103.1:0-27444 GCF_042787595.1 Stenotrophomonas sp. YIM B13575
GGGCAACGCCCGGCCTTTTCTGTAGAGCCGAGCCCATGCTCGGCTCTCCCCAAGCAGCCGAGCATGGGCTCGGCTCTACATGGGTGCGGACCTTGGTCCGCACGCTTTATAGTGTCGCCCATGAATAAACGAGCCAAGGGCGCACGGCGTCCGCTCACCTGTCTCTCCGCCGCGCTGCTGGCCCTGGTCAGCAGTTCGGCCATGGCCCTGGGCCTGGGCGACATCCGGGTCCTGTCCAAGCCAGGACAGCCGTTGCTGGCCGAGATCCCGGTGATCTCCGCCGATCCATCCGAACTTGAGAACCTGCGCGTCGCGCTTGCCTCGCCGGTCACCTTCGAGCGCGTTGGCCTGCAGCGTCCGGCAGGCCTGGTCAGCGAACTGCAGTTCGAATTGACCCGCAATGCACAGGGCAGGGCGGTGGTGCGGGTCACCTCGCAGACGCCCGTGGAAACACCGTCGTTGAGCTTCCTGGTCGAGGCCGACTGGGGCCAGGGTCGGCTGGTGCGTGAGTACTCGGCGCTGGTTGATGCACCGGCCAGTGCACTGGCCGTGGCCGAACCGGAGATCGTCGCGCCGGCCGGCGTGCTGTCGGACACCATCGTCCGCGATGCGCCTGCCGCCGCTGCAACTGCAGCCGAGCCGGCACCAGCCACGCCGGCAGCCGTACCGGCTGCACCGCGTCCGCGCGCTGCGGCATCTGCGCCAGCGCCAGCAGCAACGGCATCGGCCGCAGACGGCAGCGTGACCGTGCAGCGCGGACAGACCCTTTCGCAGATTGCCGGTTCGCTGGCCCGTGGCAATCAGATCAGTCGCGACCGGGCGATGATCGCGCTGTTGCGTGCCAATCCCGAAGCCTTCATCCGAGGCAACGTCAACCTGCTCAAGCAGGGCGCGGTGCTGCGCATGCCGGGCGATACCGCACTGGCTGCGGTGGATGCGGCCGAGGCAGCCGCGCTGGTTCGCGAACATGCCGCGCAGTGGCGGCAGGCCCGCACCGTGCCACAGCCGGCCGGCGCCCCGATGCCGGTGGCCAAGGCCGACGGCGCGGCTTCTTCCCCGGCTGCGGCCACAGGGGCACGACTTGAAATCGCTCCGGCGCTGGCGTCCGACGCCGCGCACGCGGGCACAACCACCGGCACCACTGCCGGCAGCGAGGGTGACATGCTGGGCAACGAACAACTGCGCCAGGCCAAGGAGGACATCGCCACCCGCGATGCCGAGATCGGCGATCTGAAGCAGCGCGTGGCGGAGCTGGAGAAGCTCAAGGAGCAGCAGCAGTCACTGATCGCGATGAAGGACAATGACCTGGCCGCCGCGCAGCAGCGCTTGGCGCAGGCGCCGGGTGCGCCGGGTGCCGGCACGCCGTGGTATTGGCTGGGCCTGCCGCTGCTGGTGCTGGTTGCCCTGGGCGCCTGGGTGCTGCGTCGTCGCAAGCCCTCGCCGCTGCCGCCGCTGCGCGAAGAACACGATGCCGCCGGCTTGGCCGCAGCGCTGCCGGCAGGTGCGGCGCTGGATACCTTGGCCGAGCACGACGCCGGGGCGGGCTTCGCAGCCGAAGGCGGGCGTCAGGGACCGGCGATGCCGGCCTGGGCCAGCCCTGCCGACCATGACGCGCCGGATGCGGAAATCCGTGAGGATGCCGCTTCGGCCGAGTGGCGGGCGGGTGAGCTTGATGAGGACGCGCTGGCTGAACTGCCTGCAGCGGTGAACGATCTGCCGCGCTGGGACGATGCTGCTGCCGCTGCCCTGGTCGCGCCGCCTGAACCGACCGAGGTGGCCGTGCCCGACTACGCGTTGCAGGCCGAACAGGAGCCTCAGTTCCGCGGTGTGTTCGATCTGCCTGCCGAACCGCATGAGCATGGGGTGGCTGCACCGATCGACCTGCACGACGACCACGCGGCCGCCGAGGACGCCGTCGGGTCTGCGGCAGGCAGTGGCCATGACTGGACGCCGCGGGTCGGCCAGGAGCGGCTGGAACTGGCCATCGCCTATCTGGATCTGGGCGACGCGCAGACTGCGCGCACCCTGCTGCAGGAGGTTACCGAAGGTGGCGATCTGCATTGCCAGGCGCAGGCCCGTGAACTGCTCGCCCGTCTGCCCTGACACCCCTTCGACAAGGACCTGCCATGACCCGCGAACGCCGCCTGGATTACGTTGAATTCGCCTCGAGCGACCCGGCTGCGAGCCGCGCGTTCTTCGAGACCGTGTTCGGCTGGTCGTTCGTCGATTACGGCAGCGACTACACCGCGTTCGACGATGGCCGCCTGCAGGGAGGCTTCTTCCGCGGCCAACCGCAGCGTGCCAGCGAAGGCTCGCCACTGCTGGTGCTGTATGCCGATCAGCTGGCGCCGATGGAAGCGGCCGTGCGCGCGGCCGGCGGACAGATCGTGCGGACCGTGTTTTCTTTCCCCGGTGGCAGCCGTTTCCAGTTCATCGAGCCCGGTGGCAACGAACTGGCGGTCTGGTCCGAGCGCGACCCGGCCTGAGCGCCGCCCCATCCGCAACATCGAGGTAGCACATGCGTTACGCGCTCGGCGTCGAGTACGACGGCAGCGATTTCAGGGGATGGCAGAACCTGGGCGAGGGCGGACCCAGCGTCCAGGCCAGCCTGGAACAGGCCCTGTCATCGGTGGCCGATACCCCCTTGCAGGTGGTCTGCGCCGGCCGCACCGATGCCGGCGTGCATGGTCAGTGCCAGGTCGTGCACTTCGAGACCGACGTGGTGCGTGATCCGCGCGCCTGGATGCTCGGCACCACCACCCGCCTGCCGCGCTCGATCGCGGTGCGCTGGTGCGTGCCGGTGGCCGATGACTTCCATGCCCGTTTCTCCGCGCGGGCACGACGCTATCGCTACCGCCTGCTCAACCGCGAAGTGCGCCCGGCGCTGGGCCGGCAGACCCTCAGCTGGGAGCGGCGCCCGCTTGATGCCGAGCGCATGCACCTGGCCGGGCAGGCCCTGCTGGGCGAGAACGACTTCAGCGCCTTCCGCTCGGTGCAGTGCCAGGCCCTGCATGCGCGGCGTGAACTGCAGTCGCTGCAGGTCAGCCGCCACGACGATGTCATCGAGGTGGCGGTGCGCGGCAATGCATTCCTTCATCACATGGTCCGCAATATTGTCGGCTCGTTGATTCTGGTTGGCAGTGGGGAGAAACCGGTGGAGTGGATCGCCGAACTGCTGGCCGGGCGCGACCGAACCGTAGCCGGTCCCACCGCTCCTGCGCAGGGACTGGTGTTCCTGGGGCCGCTGTACCCCGACAACTGGCATCTGCCCGCCGAGGTAACGCTATGAGCCGCTCCTACTACCGTACCCGCATCAAGTTCTGTGGCATGACCCGCGCCGGCGACGTGCGCCTGGCCGGCGAGCTGGGCGTGGACGCGGTGGGCTTCATCTTCGCCCGCGAGAGCAGCCGCCGGGTCGCACCGGCCGAAGCGCGCGCGATGCGCCAGGCGATCGCACCGATGGTCGACGTGGTGGCGCTGTTCCGCAACAACAGCAGGGAAGAAGTGCGCGAGGTGCTGCGCACCGTGCGGCCGACCCTGCTGCAGTTCCATGGCGAGGAAGACGAGAGCTTCTGCCGCAGCTTCAACATGCCTTACCTGAAGGCGATCGCCATGGGCGGGCGCGAGGAGATCAATGCGCGTACCCTGCAGCTGCGCTACCCCAGCGCCGCCGGCTTCCTGTTCGACAGCCATGCGCCGGGCGGCGGCGGCGGTACCGGCGTGGCCTTCGACTGGTCGCGTATCCCCACCGGCCTGCACCGGCCGTTCCTGCTGGCCGGAGGCCTGACGCCGGAGAACGTGCATGACGCCGTGCTGGCGACCCTGCCGTGGGGCGTGGATGTCTCCAGTGGCATTGAACTGGAGCCGGGCATCAAGGACGGCTACAAGATGCGTACGTTCGTGGAAGAAGTCCGGCGCTCCGACTGCGCCGTACTGGATTGAACCACGGTCAGTTTCAACGTGTCCGGTCTTCACATTTGAGCCTGCACACCTTCTTCACATAGGATGATCCCAAGCGCGCTGGTCACGAGGGCCGGCACGAGGATCGACGGAGCCGCTGTTGGCGAGCTCCGAACGGGCGCCTGGCGCCCCCGCCCAGGAAGGCAAACGATGCAGGAATTCCTCACCGTCGTACTCGGTTATCCGACCCTCCCGTACAGCGTCGCGCTGGCGGTGGCGGTTCTGTATTGGGGAATTGCCGCCTTCGGCCTGGTCGATGACGGTTTCGGCGAGGCCGGTGCCGATGGCGCCCTTGAAGGCGATGCCCATCTCAGTGGCCTGTCCGCGCTGCTGGCGCGCTGGGGCCTGGGCGGCGTGCCGCTCATGGTGGTGGTGACGCTGCTGAGCCTGTTCGCCTGGACCCTGACCTACTTCATCCACCTGTACCTGCTGCTGCCGTTGCCCGACCTGCTGCGCTGGTCATTGGGTACCGTGGTGGCGGTGCTCGCGCCACTGCCGGCGGTGCCGGTCACCGCGCTGCTGCTGCGTCCCATCCGCCGCTTCCTGCTGCGCCTGCGCCCGGTGCCGCAGGCTTCGCTGCTGGGCCGGGTCGGTGTGGTCGCCTCGCCGAAGGTCGACGCACGCAGTGGCCATGCCACCGTCGATGACGGCGGCGCCGGCCTGGTCCTGCAGATCCGCAGCGACATCGAACTGCAGCGCGGAGAGCGCATCGTGCTGGTCGAGCATGTGGCAGCACAACACCATTACCGGGTGGTCCGCGCCGACGCGGTCGCCCTCGACTTCCAGGACAACCTGCTTCCGGGCAACAAGGAGAATCATCAATGACGTTGGAATCCGTGCTCCCCTTCCTGATCATCGTGGGCGGCGTCCTCGCCCTCCTGCTCGGCGTAGCGGGCCTGTTCAAGGCGTTCTACCGCAAGGTCGACCAGGGCGTGGCGTTGATCGTCAACGACATGAGTTCCACCCCGAAAGTGCATTTCACCGGCGCGCTGATCATTCCCGTGCTGTACCGCGCCGAGCTGATGCGCATCAGCCTGATCACCCTGCAGATCGACCGCCGCGGCAAGGAAGGCCTGATCTGCCGCGACAACATGCGCGCCGACATCGCCGTGGCGTTCTACCTGCGCGTCAACGAGACCCAGGCCGACGTGCTGCGCGTGGCCAAGGCCATCGGCGCCGACCGCGCCTCGGACAAGCACGCGGTCGATGAGCTGTTCAACGCCAAGTTCTCCGAAGCACTGAAGACGGTCGGCAAGAAATTCGACTTCACCGAGCTGTTCGAGAAGCGCCAGGAATTCCGCGACGAGATCATTGCGGTGATCGGCAACGACCTCAATGGCTATGTGCTGGAAGACGTGGCCATCGACTACCTGGAGCAGACCCCGAAGTCGCTGCTGGACCAGTTCAACATCCTCGATGCGCAGGGCATCCGCAAGATCACCGAGCTGACCGCTGCGCAGAACGTGGTGACCAACGAACTGGAGCAGAACGAGAAGCTGGCCATCACCAAGAAGAACGTCGAAGCCCGCGAAGCGTTGCTGGCGCTTGAACGGCAGCAGGCCGAGGCCGAGGCACGGCAGAAGCGCGAGATCGAGACCATCCGTGCGCGCGAGGAAGCCGAGACCGCCAAGGTGCAGGAAGAGCAGCGCCAGCTGTCCGAGAACGCCCGCATCGAAGCGCAGCAGGTGATCGACATCCGCGAGCAGAACCGCATGCGCGAAGTGGAAGTGGCCGAGCAGAACCGCCAGCGCGCCGTGGCCATCGAAGCCGAGCGCGTCGAACGTGCACGCCAGCTGGAGCAGGTCACCACCGATCGCGAAGTACAGCTGCAGGGCGTGGAGCGCGACAAGGTGGTTGAGCAGGGCAAGATGGACGTGGCCAACATCACCCGCGAACGCATCTCCATCGACAAGACCGTGGCGCAGGAAGAAGAGCGCATCAAGGAAGTGCGCGAAGTCTCCGAGGCCGACCGCCAGAAGCAGGTGCTGATCCTGGAAGCGGAAGCCAAGGCGCAGGAATCGCTGGTGCGCGAAGTGAAGGAAGCACAGGCCCGCGAGACCGCTTCCAAGCACCGCGCGGTAGAGCTGACCACGCTGGCGCAGGCCGAGCACGAAGCTGCCGGCAAGCAGGCCGAGGCCAAGCGCCTGCTGGCCGACGCCTTCCGCGCCGAGCAGGCCGCACCCGGCCTGGCCGAAGCGCAGGTGCGCGAAGCGTCGGCGCTGGCCATCGAGAAGGTCGGCATCGCCGAGGCGCGCGTGATCGAAGCAAAGGCCGAAGCGAACCTGAAGCAGGGCAGCAACGAGGCGCGCGTGCTGGCCGAGACGCTGCAGGCACAGGCACAGGGCGAGGAAAAGATGGGCCTGGCCCGCGCCACCGCCACCGAATCGCTGGGCAACGCCGAAGCCGGCGTGGTGCAGAAGAAGCTGCTGGCCGAGGCCGAGGGCCTGGTCCGCAAGTTCGAAGCGATCGCCTCGCTGAGCGACCAGGCACGTGGCCATGAAGAGTTCCGCATGATGCTCGACAACAGCCTCAAGCAGGCGCTGGCGTCGATCGAAGCCGGCAAGGAAGTCTCGCGCGAGAACGCCGGCGTGATCGCCAGCGCACTGCGCAATGCCGACATCGACCTGATCGGTGGCGACGGCGGCATGTTCGAGAACCTGATCAAGGCGGTGTCGCTGGGCAAGTCGATCGAAGGCTTCGCCGGCAAGAGCCCGATCGTGCAGGACCTGATGCAGCGCTACCTGGGCGTCAACGTCGCCGACAATGCACCGCGGCAGATCGCCGAGGACGCGGAGACCGTGCCCGTCGCGGCGACCGTTGTGGTCGACAGCGCGCGCTGATCCACCCGGCGATGGCCGCCGCCATCGCCCACCCGTGCCGGCCGCATCGACGGCCGGCCGTCCGTGAGCCGGAAACCTGCTGATGTCCGAAACCAAACCGTCCACCGAGTCCGCCGCACCAGAGGCTGCCGGCGATACCGTCGACCAGGCCGTTGCCCAGGGCGGCGCCTATGAAGTCCTGCGACGCCGTCTCGGCGAACAGGGCCAGCGCCTGCAGGCCGTTGCCGAGCAACTGAACCGCCAGCGCCTGGCCGAGTTCGGCGACAGCCGCCTGGAGGTGGTCGGCCGCTTCCGCATCCGCAGCGAGAACAACTGTGTCGGCCGCGACATCGTCCAGGTCGGCCCCGACCGCCTGCTGTTCGGCTACAACGTGTTCATCGGGCTCAAGACGCAGACCCGCATCGAAGATGTGTTCGGCCTGTACCGGCTGGTACAGGGCACTGAGGGCTACGACGTCGCCGCGCTGGAGCTGAAGGGCAGTTTCCTCGACCAGCCCGGCTTCGTGCACGACTTCAACGAGCTGTACGCGTACTACAAGCATGCACGCCTGCTGCAGCTGATCGTGGTGGGCGACAAGCTGCTGGCCTCGTTCCAGATCGGCGAGCGCAGCAGCGACGTGCGCGTGTTCCGCTGGGCGCTGTCACGCGAAGGTGAACTGACCTATCTCGATGCACGTGGCGAGCGTGACATCGCCTTGCCGCCGCCCTTCGATTTCGAATGGACCCGCGCCACGCGCGACCTTGCCGTCAACGGCCGCCACTCGCATCTGAACATCCTCGACACCCTGTTCGTGGAAACCACCGGTGGCGACCTGACCATCAAGGTGGAGAACAACACCGAAACCGGGCAGGGCATCTACAGCGAGCCGGTGGAGGACAGCACGCAGTCGCTCGACGACGCCCAGTTCGAGTTTGCCCGGGTCGGCTCGCTGGTGCTGCTGAAAGTGCTGCCCTACCGCGAAACCGAATGGCGCGGACTGATCTACAACACGCTCACCGGCGACATCGTGCGCAACGATGCCATCGTCCAGGCCTGTGTGCAGCTGCCCGAGGACCACGGCATCATCTTCCCGGGCGGCTATTACCTGCAGGGTGGTGAGCACAAGGCGTTCGACGCCTCGATGGATGGCATGCAGTTCAAGCGCAGCATCCGTTCGCCCAACGGCGAGGACGTGCTGTACATCTTCTACGAGCGCGAAGGCGGGCGCTCGGCGCTGTTCGTCTACAACACCATCCAGCGCGTGCTGCAGAACCCGGTGTTCGGCCACGGCTATGCCTTCATGCAGGACGGGCGCATGGTGCTGTTCCATGCCGAAGGCAGCGAGCCGACCCGCATCCATCCGATGCAGGTCTGGCAGACGCCTTTCAGCAGCGATGAGTTCGCCGCCAGCCGTCCGCCCGGCAATACCTTCATGGGGCGCATCGGCAACGCCGAGCTGGTGCGTGGTATCTCCAACCTGTTCAACCTGGCGCGCGAGATCGACGGCCAGGATGTATCGGTGCAGCGCTACCAGCGCCTGGTGGCCGACACCCGGCGGCTTTTCGATGCCCATCATTGGCTGGGCGACGAGGCCTGCGATGGTGCCGAAGCGTTGCTGCGGCAGATCAGCGCCACCGGGGAATCGGTGCTGGACGAATACGAGAAAGTGCAGTCGATCCGCCAGCAGTCGGCGCAGGCGATGGCCGAGGCCGAGAGCACGCACAAGGCGTTGCTGGGCCGGCTGCAGCCGGAAAACTGGAACGAGGTGCAGGCCTTCGTTGAAGCGCTCAACGCGATCACCGCGCTGCGCGGTCGACTGCTGACCATCCGCGAACTGCGCTACATCGATACCGCGCGCATCGAGGCGATGGCAGCGGAGCTGGTGCAGGCGCACGACCGTGTCGGCGCCGCCACCGGTACCTTCCTCGCCGGCGATGCGGCACTGGCGCCCTTGACCGCTCGCATGCAGGCGCTGGACGAGGCCGCACAGCAGGCCGCCAGTGCACGCCAGCTGGATGAGCAGCTGGACGGCCTGCGCGCCATGGCCGGTGATCTGGACATGCTGTCCGAGCTGATGGCCGGGCTGAAGGTCGACGATGCGACTGCGCGTACCCGCGTGGTCGAATCCATCTCGCTGCTGTACGGGCGCCTCAACCAGGCGCGCGCACGTGCCGAACAGCGCCGCAGGTCGCTGGGCTCGGCCGAAGCCGTGGCCCAGTTCGCCGCCCAGTTCGCCCTGTTCTCGCAGTCGATAACCAGCGCGCTGGCGATGGCCAGCGACCCTGAGCGTGCCGATGAACAGCTGTCGCGCCTGCTGGTACAGCTGGAAGAACTGGAGAGCCAGTTCGGCGAGCACGAGCAGTTCCTCGGCGACATCCTGAGCAAACGCGAAGAGCTGGTCGAGGCCTTCGACACGCACAAGCAGGCCCTGCTGGATGATCGCCAGCGCAAGGCGCGCTCGGTGCTCGATGCCGCCAACCGCATCCTCGACGGCCTGGGCAAGCGTACCGAGCGGTTCGGCACGGCCGACGAACTCAACGCGTTCTTCGCCGGCGATCCGCTGATCCTCAAGCTGCGTGAACTGGCCGAGCGCCTGCGTGCGCTGCGCGACAACGTCAAGGCTGACGATGTCGAGGCGCGCCTGAAGGGCGTGCGCGACCAGGCCGTGCGCCAGCTGCGTGACCGCAGCGACCTGTACGAGGCCGGCGGCAACGTGGTCCGCCTTGGCCCACGCCATCGTTTCAGCGTGAACACCCAGGCGCTGGACCTGACCCTGCTGCCGCGTGGCGAAACCCTTGCCATCCATCTCACCGGCACCGACTTCCTGGAGACCCTGCACGATCCCGAGCTGGATGCGCTGAAGCCGTTCTGGCAGGTGACCCTGGATTCGGAATCGGACGCGCTCTACCGCGGCGAATACCTGGCCGGGTGCCTGTTGCTGGCTGCGGAGCAGGGCCGCGATGGCCTGGACCTGGCCCAGCTGCAGCATGATGCAGCCGAACCCGAAGCGCTGGACCAGCGGGTCCGCGCGTTTGCCGCGCCGCGTTACCGCGAGGGTTACGAGCGCGGTATCCATGACCATGATGCGGCCCTGATCCTGCGCGCGCTGTTACCGTTGCAGCAGGCCGCCGGCCCGCTGCGGCATTCGCCGCATGTGCGTGCGCTGGCACTGCTGTTCTGGGCTGCGCGGCAACGCGATGAAGCCGTGGCGCAGTGGCCTGGCCGGCAGGCCGGTGCGGAGGCGATCGCACGCCTGTTCGGTTCCGATGAGGGGCGTCAGGCCCTGCGCGCGGAAATGGCGAAGGCGCTGCATGAGCATGCACTTGCGCATGCACTGCCGTTCGACGCCGCCGCCGCCGATGCCGCAGCGGCGTATCTGGGCGAAGAGCTGGTCGCCGGCGAGCCGGTGTTCAGCAGCAGCCGCCACGCGCAGGCGCTGTTGGACGCGTTGTCGCAGCAACTGGAGCAGGCGGGCCAGCGTGAAGCGCTTGAACGTGCGCTGCAGCGCTCGCAGGATCCGCTGGCCACGCGCTGGGCGTTGGCCGGGCAATGGCTGCGGGCGCTCGCCGGGCTGCCGGCACAATCGGCGCACGCCGGCTATGTCGAAGAAGCGGCAGCATTGCTGCTGGTGCAGCGACAGCTGCGCACCCGTGCCAGCGATGCACCGCTGCAGGCGGAGGTCAGTGGCCTGCTGGGCGAGCATGCCCGCATCCACAATGGCAGCCTGACCGTGTCACTGGATGATTTCCTGGCACGCCTGCAGCACCACCTGCAATCCTTCGTGCCGGCCTTCCATGCCTATCAGGCGGTGCGCCAGGGCATCATCGGCCGCGAGCGCGAAACCCTGCGGCTGTCGGAGTTCAAGGCGCGGCCGTTGTCGTCCTTCGTGCGCAACAAGCTGATCAACGACGTGTATCTGGGCGTGATCGGCGACAACCTGGCCAAGCAGATGGGCACCGTTGGCGAGAACAAGCGCAGCGACCTGATGGGCCTGCTGATGATGATCTCGCCGCCGGGCTACGGCAAAACCACGTTGATGGAGTACGTGGCGCATCGCCTCGGTCTGGTCTTCATGAAGATCAATGGTCCGGCGCTGGGCCACGAGGTGCGTTCGCTGGATCCGCAGCAGGCACCGGACGCGACCTCGCGGCAGGAGCTGGAGAAGCTCAACCTGGCGCTGGAGATGGGCAACAACACCATGTTGTATGTCGATGACATCCAGCACACGCACCCGGAGTTCCTGCAGAAGTTCATCTCGCTGTGCGATGGCACGCGGCGTATCGAAGGCGTGTGGCGCGGCCGTACGCGCACCTACGACATGCGTGGCAAGAAGTTCTGCGTGGTCATGGCCGGCAACCCGTACACCGAGTCCGGCGAAGTGTTCAAGATCCCGGACATGCTGGCCAACCGTGCCGACATCTACAACCTCGGCGACGTGCTCGGCGGCATGGAAGCAGCCTTCACCCTCAGCTACATCGAGAACAGCCTGACCTCCAACCCGGTATTGGCACCGCTGGCCACGCGCGAGATGGCCGACCTGTACCTGCTGGTCGACCGCGCGATGGGCAAGGATGTCTCCAGCAACGGCCTGAGCCATGCCTACAGTGGCGCCGAGGTCAACGAAATCACCGCCACCCTGCAGCGCATGCTGCGCGTGCGCGACGTGGTCTACAGGGTCAACCAGCAGTACATCGCCAGCGCCGCGCAGGACGACCGCTATCGCGCCGAGCCGCCATTCCGCCTGCAGGGCAGCTACCGCAACATGAACAAACTGGCGGAGAAGATTTCGCCGGTGATGAATGACGACGAGCTGCAGCAGTTGATCTCCGACCACTATCTGGGCGAAGCGCAGCTGCTGACCACCGGTGCCGAAGAGAATCTGCTGAAGCTGGCCGAGCTGCGTGGCGTGCTGGATGACGAGCGCGCGCAACGTTGGGCGCAGATCAAGCGCGATTTCCTGCGCAACAAGGCGATGGGCGCCGGTGACAGTGACGTTGGTGGGCGCGTGGTCGCGCAGCTGGCCGACATCGCCAGTGCGTTGCAGCTGCCACCGCCACCGCCGGCAGAGGTGGCCGTCGTGCCGGAGCCTGCGCCATGGCCGGCCCTGCTGGCGGCGCTGCAGCGCCTGGCGGATGCACGGCCGGCCAGCGCGCCGGCCGCACCGCAGCCCGCAACCACGCCATTGGCCGAAGACCTGCAGGCCGGTCTGGCACCGCTGCTGCAGGTGCTGGTCGCCTCGCAGGAGCAGCAGGTGCAGCTGTCGCAGACGTTGGCGGCCTTCGCCGGGTGGGCACGGCAGCAGGTGACTGCCGATGTGGCCACGGCCGACACGCGTCGTCGTCCGCGCGTGCGTCGTGCAGCGACACCGGAAGAACGTGCGCTCGACGAAGCGCTGATGCGCCACTTCTACGGTGAATCATTGCCGCCGGAAACGGTGGCTGATGACGGCCCACGTCCGCCGCCACTTCCGTGACCTGCGTACGCTCCCTGCCCGAACCCACGCTTGCGGCGTGTGCCGACGTAGCCGCGCTGGCTGCGTATGGCAGCCCCTTGCTGCAGCTGCTGACCGAGCCGACACCGTTGCAGGCCGACGCGGGCGGCGAAGGCCTGGTGGCTGCGCTGGCGCGGATCGCGTTGGCCCTGCAGGCCGGCGATCCGGCGCGGCTGCGGCGGCAGGAGGGCTGGTGGGGGCGCCTGCTCGGCCGCGATGTTGCACGCGAAGCGCAGGCGCAGGCGCTGCAGGCGCAGCTGGGTGTGCTGGCGCTGCAGGCCCGCGAGCAGGCACAGGGCCTCGCACAGCGTGTGCAGCAGCGTGCCCGGGCCATCATCGACAACGATGCGGCTGCCACCGCGTTGGAGGCCTGGGCCACGTTCGGCGCCGCGCAGCTGGCGACGCTGGAAGGTGCTGCGCAGGCCGCACTGGCGCCGCGCGTGGACCACCTGCAGCGGTTGGCCACGCTGCGGCGCATCGAAGGCGGGCAATGGCAGCTGCTGCAGGAGCAGGATGAAGCCCTGCTGCAGCGCTTCGTCCGCATCCATGATGTGCTGCTGCCGGCCTGGCGCCAGGCCGCGCTGGCACGCCAGGCTCAGGCGCAGGCTGCACAGGCCACGCAGGCAGCCGCGCTGCAGGCGCAGATCGACGACGAAGTGGCCGCTGCTCAGGCTAGACTGCGCTGAGCCGGCCGCCGCTGCCGCTTATCCACTGCAAGGACACTGCCCGATGACCCAGGACAGCCAGAACTCCGGCACGCTCGTGCCCGCCACCACGCCCGTTCCCGAACTTGATGACAGCACGTTGAAGGCCCTCGGCCTGGTCCGCGACGATCTGCCGCGCATCGCCGAAATCGGCCGCGAGCTGGAAGACCTGCGCCCAGGCAACCTGCAGGTGTTCGGCCGTGAAGCCGCCGCACGGACCACGGCCTTCTCCAGCCAGCTGCTGGACCAGGTGCGCAATCGTGACCTCGATGCCAACGGCGAGAAACTCGGGGAAGTGGTACGCATCGCGCGCGAGCTCAAGCTGGATGGTTTTTCGCAGCGCTCGAAGGTGCCCTTGATCGGTGGCCTGATCGATCGCCTGCGTTCTTCCAAGGGCGAACTGGTGCAGAAGTTCAGCGACACCAATTCGCAGATCGAACAGCTGCTCGGCGACGTCGGCGCGCAACAGGCGCTGATGGGCAAGCGGGTGAGCGATTTCGACCGCATGCACGACATCGTCCGCGAGGAGCGTCACGCCCTGGGCCTGTATGCCGCCGCCGGCAAGCAGCGCCTGGCCCAGCTGCAGTCCGAGCAGTTGCTGGGGCAGGGCAGCGAAGACCCGCAGCAGCGCATCCGCCAGAGCGAGATCGACAATGCGATCCGCCTGATCGAGAAGCGCGTCTCCGACCTGCAGCTGATGCAGCACGCGGCTGATCAGTCGCTGCCGATGATCCGCCTGATCCAGGCCAATGCGCTGCAGCTGATCGAGAAGTTCAACACCGTCCGCGACATCACCATCCCCTCGTGGAAGCGCCAGTTCGCGATCCAGTTGTCGCTGGGAGAGCAGAAGAACGCGGCCGAACTGGCCAATGCGATCGATGATGCGACCAACGAGCTGATGCGACGCAATGCCGACCTGATGCGCCAGGCTTCGGTGGACACCGCACGCAGCAACCAGCGCGGCGTGATCGACGTGGCCACGTTGCGCCACGTGCACGATCAGCTGATCGCCACCGTCGAGGAAGTGCGCAGCATCCACCGCGAGGGTATGCAGCAGCGTCAGCAGGCCGAAGTCGAGTTGTCGCGCCTGCGCGAGGACCTGCAGCAGCGCCTGGCGGCGCCGACGGCGCCGTAGGTCGCAATGGATTTGCTCTGTCTTTCCTCCCGCTGTTTCCGCGTTGCGCTGGTTCCTGGCTTGCTGCTTGCCCTGGGCGCGTGTGCGGCGGGAGATTCATCGAACCCCTCCGCAGTGTCGCCCGCCGCTGTTGCCGCGCCTGCCGCGGCCCCGGTCCCGGTCTCTGCAGCGACAGCGGTACCCGTGTCCACTCCGGCAGCGGCCCGCGATGGACTGGCCGCGCTGATCCGCGCCAGCGCGGTGACGTGCAGCAATGCCAGTGCCGGTACCGGCTGCACGGCAGGTGATGTCGACAGCGGCGACTTCTACGACGTCGAACTGTCGCCGGACTGCGGCGATCAGGGATTCTTCGCTGGCGTGGCCGAGGCCAAGGGCGTGGAGACGCTGGACGCGGTACCGGGCAGCGGCAGCAAGGCCTCCGCCACCGCGAAACTGTCGAAGGGGCAACTGGTCTGCGTGCAGGGCATCGGCCGCACCGGACAGAATCCGCTGTTCTATTACGTTGTCGCCATTCCGGCCAACACGGTCGGCAAGTGCAAGGGCAACGCGTTGTGTGACACCTATGGCGACAGGCCCATCAGCGGCATGAAGGGCGCCAGGGGCGAAGCCTGCCACGTGGCAGCGCCGGGACACTATGCGGGGAGCTGCGCGCAGGGCTGGGTCAGCGCAGACAGGCTCGAAGTGTTTTCCAGCGGCATGTAATGCCCGTAAAGCGAGGTTCTGCCGGCTGTCGCGTCCGTCTCTGCGCGGCAATCGTCACTGCAGTTGGGCGGCGGCCCAGTCCGCCAGCGCATCCACACGTGCATCGACAGGGCCGTCCGGCCGCGCCAGCACCCAGAACCCGCCGGTCGCGGCAAACCCCCACGGTGCCACCAGCCGCCCCGCCGCCAGATCCTCTGCCACCAGCGGCTCTGGTGCGATCGCCGGGCCCAGCCCCGCCACCGCCGCTTCCAGCAGGTAGTAGAGGTGTTCGAAGCCGGTGCCCAGTTGCAGCTGGGCCGGATCCAGATCATGTGCCAGTGCCCACGCGGGCCACGCCTGCGGGCGCGAACTGGTATGCAACAGCGTTTCCTGCAGCAGGGCGGACGGCGGCACATGGCGCAGCCGATGCGCCGCCGGGTGCGAGGGGGCCACCACCACGCCCACCCGCTCCGGTGCCAACTCGCGCACCTGCCAACCGCGTGGCCACGGCCCCTGCGCCAGCAGCAGCACCGCATCCAGCGTGGCCTGCGTCTCTGTGAAGCTGCCATCCAGGGCCGACCACTGCAGGTGCACGCCGGGCAGGGCCGCCTGCAGGGCGGGCAGCCGCGGAATCATCCAGCGCGCCAGCACGCTGCCGCTGCATCCCAGCACCAGCGCCGGAGAGGCCGCCGGCCGCTGCAATGCGCGCACGCAGTCCTCGATGCCGCTGAAGGCCTCGCTGCAGGCTTCCTGCAGGCGGGTGCCGGCGGCGGTCAGGCGCAGGCCGCGACCGGCCCGCTGGAACAGGGCCAGGCCCAGATGGTCTTCCAGCAGCTTCAGCTGGCGGCTGATCGCGCCATGGGTCACATGCAGCGCCTGCGCAGCGCGGCCAACACCGCCCAGACGTGCGGTGGCTTCGAATGCCCGCAGGGCATTCAACGGCGGCAGTAGTGACGTGCTCATGTGAGATTTCCTGACGGGATACGCCAGATAATATCCATTTTCCGGACACAATCCGTGCGCTAGAGTATCCACCTGTCTGAACGACCGGTCGTCTCCATGTCTGCCTCTCCCATTGCCGATTTCCACGCCTTCCCTGACGCCCAGGGCCACTTCGGCCGTTACGGTGGCAGCTTCGTCGCCGAAACCCTGGTCGGCCCGCTGCAGGAACTGGCCCAGGCCTATGACCAGGCCCGTCAGGATCCGGCGTTCCAGCTGGCCTATGACCGCGACCTGGCCCATTACGTCGGCCGGCCGAGCCCGATCTACCATGCTGAACGCCTCAGCGACCACGTCGGCGGCGCGCAGATCCTGCTCAAGCGCGAGGACCTGAACCACACCGGCGCGCACAAGATCAACAACACCATCGGCCAGGCGCTGCTGGCGGCGCGGATGGGCAAGAAACGCATCATCGCCGAGACCGGCGCCGGCCAGCATGGCGTGGCCAGCGCCACCGTCGCCGCGCGGCTGGGCCTGGAATGCGTGGTGTACATGGGCGCTACCGACATCGAGCGGCAGAAGATCAACGTCTACCGCATGAAGCTGCTCGGCGCGACGGTGGTGCCGGTCACCTCCGGCTCGGCCACCCTGAAGGACGCGCTCAACGAAGCGATGCGCGACTGGGTCACCAACGTGCAGGACACCTTCTACATCATCGGCACGGTTGCCGGCCCCGACCCGTACCCGCGCATGGTGCGTGACTTCAACGCCATCGTCGGCCGCGAGGCGCGCGAGCAGATGCTGGCCGAGTACGGTCGCCTGCCCGATGCGATCACCGCCTGCGTCGGCGGTGGCAGCAATGCGATCGGCTTGTTCCATGCCTTCCTCAACGACCGCGAGGTTGAGATTGTCGGCGCTGAAGCGGCCGGCGATGGCATCCACACCGGGCGCCACGCTGCCTCCATCGCCGCCGGTCGTCCGGGCGTGCTGCACGGCAACCGCACCTATGTGCTGTGCGACGACGACGGCCAGATCATCGAGACCCATTCGGTATCGGCCGGCCTGGACTACCCGGGCGTCGGACCGGAGCATGCGTTCCTGGCCGACAGCGGCCGCGCGCGCTACGTCGGCATCACCGACGAAGAGGCGCTGCAGGCCTTCCATCTGCTGGCCCACACCGAGGGCATCCTGCCGGCGCTGGAGTCCAGCCACGCACTGGCGCAGGCGATGAAGCTTGCGCGTGGGCGTCCGCGCGACCAGATCGTGCTGTGCAACCTCTCCGGTCGCGGCGACAAGGACGTGCATACCATCGCGGCGCGCGAAGGCCTGGTGCTGTGAGTGCGCTGATGCGCAACAGCAGCGTACTGCTGCTGGCATTCGGTCTGGCCGCGTGCCAGCCGCCGGAGCCGCCCGTACTGGCGCCGGCGGCCAAGGCAACCACGCAGCCTGCGCAGCAGGCCGCCGCCAATGAAGATGTCGACCCTCTGGCGCGCACGCCGATTGATGACCCGCCCGCAGCGGAAGCTGAGGGCGACGACGAGGGCCCGGCCGTGGTCTCGGTGGCGCTGGATCATGCCGGCGAGGTGCTGATCGGCCAGCACTTGAACGATCTCAAGGCACTCGGGCCGTGGACGGCGCAAGGGGCGGTCGAAGCCCTCGGCGGCAGTTGCGAGTATTACGACGGCACGGCCCTGCCGGCGGGCGTATCGATGATGACCGACGAGGATCGCGTGGTTCGTTTCGACCTCGGCCTTGATCCGGACAGCGGGGCGCCGGCCGAGCAACCCGGCCCGTTTGGCCTGCGCGTGGGAATGACCCGCGCCCAGGCGGTCGCCCGGTTCCCGAAGCCGCCTGTGTCCAGCCCGCATGCCTACGACGGCGAGCAGGGTGAATACCTGACCTGGCAGGATCCGGGTTCGGCCCTCGGCATCCGCGTGGAACTGTTTGAAGGGAGGGTCCTCCAGATGTACTGGGGAACCAGTGAAGCGATTGAACTGATTGAAGGGTGTGCCTGAAATGTCCGTATCCCGACTCGATGCCTGTTTCCAGCGCCTGCGCGAGCAGCAGCGCAAGGCCCTGATCCCCTTCATCACCGCCGGTGATCCGACCCTGGAAGCCACGGTGCCGGTCATGCACGCGCTGGTCGAGGCCGGTGCCGATGTGATCGAACTGGGCGTGCCGTTCTCCGATCCGATGGCCGACGGCCCGACCATCCAGCGCAGTTCCGAGCGCGCGTTGGCCCGCGGCGCAGGCACCCGCTATGTGTTGCAGGCGGTGGCGCAGTTCCGCGAACGCGATGCGCAGACGCCCGTGGTGCTGATGGGCTATCTCAACCCGGTGGAGATCCACGGTTACGTGGCATTCGCCAGCGCGGCGGTGGCCGCTGGCGTGGACGGCGTGCTGCTGGTCGATCTGCCGCCGGAAGAAGCCGGCGAAGCCCAGCAGGCCTTCGACGCTGCAGGCTTGGCGCTGGTTCTGCTGGCATCGCCGACCACCAGCGAGGCGCGCGCCGACAAGCTGCTGGCGCTGGCCCGTGGCTATCTCTACTACGTCAGCTTTGCCGGTGTCACCGGCGCCTCCGAACGGCTGGACAGTGACGCGGCCAGTGCACGCCTGCAGGCGCTGCGGGCCAAGGCCAGCGTGCCGGTAGTGGCCGGCTTCGGCATCAAGGACGCTGCCAGCGCGGCGGCCATGGCGCGCCAGGCCGACGGCGTGGTGGTCGGCAGCGCGCTGGTGGCGGTGCTGGCCGACGCGGCCTCTGCCGAGGATGCAGCGCAGCGTGCCGCTGCGTTCCTGGCCCCACTGCGGCAGGCGCTCGACGTGTAACGGTAGTGCCGGCCGCTGGCCGGCACCCTCCGTACCCGCCCGCGTGCAAGCGCTGCCGGCCGGCGGCCGGCGCCACCCAGCACCTAAACGTACGTCCCAGCATGGTTTTTTCCGCCGGGCCCAAGGCCGGGCAGGGGGTGCACGGGCGGGGAAAGCGGAGCTAGACTGTCCGCCTTTGCGGCCCCCGGGCCGCCCTGAACGGAAGTGTCCTCCCGCATGAGTTGGCTCAGCAAGTTGATGCCGTCTGGCATCCGCACCGACAACACCCCCAGCAAGAAGCGCAGCGTCCCCGAGGGCCTGTGGGAAAAGTGCAGCAACTGCGGCAGTGCGTTGTACCGTCCGGAGCTGGAAGAGAATCTGGAGGTCTGCCCGAAGTGCGGCCACCATATGGCCATCCGTGCGCGTGCACGCCTGGCCGCGCTGTTCGACGCCGACAGCACCACCGAGATCGCTGCCCGCCTGGGGCCGACCGACCTGCTGAAGTTCAAGGACCAGAAGAAGTACAGCGAGCGCATCAAGATCGCGCAGAAGAACACCGGCGAGTACGACGCGCTGATTGCCATGCGCGGCCTGCTCAAGGGGCGTCCGCTGGTGGCCTCGTCGTTCGATTTCGCCTTCATGGGCGGCTCGATGGGCTCGGTGGTCGGCGAGCGCTTCGCGCTTGCCGCCGAGACCGCTGCCGAGATCGGCGCACCGTACGTGTGCTTCTCCGCCAGTGGTGGCGCGCGCATGCAGGAAGGCCTGTTCTCGCTGATGCAGATGGCCAAGACCTCGGCCGCGCTGGGCAAACTGCGTGAAGCCGGACAGCCGTACATTTCGGTGCTGACCCACCCGACCACCGGCGGTGTGTCGGCGTCGTTCGCGATGCTGGGCGACATCAACATCGCCGAACCGCGCGCACTGATCGGCTTCGCCGGCCCGCGCGTGATCGAACAGACCGTGCGCGAGAAGCTGCCGGAAGGGTTCCAGCGTTCGGAGTTCCTGCTCGAGCACGGTGCCATCGACCAGATCTGTGACCGCCGTGAACTGCGCGATCGCCTGGCCGACCTGCTGGCGATGCTGCGTCGCGAGCCGGCACCGGAGGAGGTTTGATGGGGAGCCGCAAGTACTTCGGTACCGACGGCATCCGCGGTCGGGTCGGCCAAGGGCCGATCTCGGCGGATTTCGTGCTGCGCCTGGGCAATGCCCTGGGCCGCGTACTGGTCGCCCAGCGCGGCCAGGACGGGCGCCGTCCGATCGTGGTGATCGGCAAGGACACGCGGATCTCCGGCTACATGTTCGAAGCCGCGCTGGAAGCCGGGTTGGTCGCTGCCGGCGCTGACGTGCAGCTGCTCGGCCCGATGCCGACCCCGGCCGTCGCCTTCCTGACCCGTACCCTCGGCGTGGATGCGGGCATCGTCATCAGTGCGTCGCACAATCCGCACTACGACAACGGCATCAAGTTCTTCTCCGCCCAGGGCGAGAAGCTCGACGATGCCACCGAGCTGGCGCTGGAAGCCGCACTGGACGTGCCGTTCACTACGGCCGTTTCTGAGAAGCTCGGCAAGGCCTCGCGTGCACGCGAGGCCGTCGGCCGTTACATCGAGTTCTGCAAGTCCAGCGTGCCGCGCGCGTTCGACCTGCGCGGCGTGCGCCTGGTGCTCGACTGCGCACATGGCGCCACCTACCAGATCGCACCGCTGCTGTTCCGCGAACTGGGTGCGGAGGTCATCGGCATCGGTGCCGAACCCAATGGCGTCAACATCAACGATGGCGTCGGCTCGACCCACATCGACAACCTCGCTGCCAAGGTGCGTGAGACCCGCGCCGACCTGGGCATCGCCTTCGACGGTGATGGTGACCGGGTGTTGATGGCCGATGACCGCGGCAACCCGGTCGACGGCGATGACCTGGTCTACATCCTGGCGCGCGCGTGGCAGGCCGTAGGGCGCCTGCGCGGCCCGGTGGTCGGCACCCTGATGAGCAACTTCGGCCTGGAAAAAGCCCTGGCCGAACTGCAGATTCCGTTCCAGCGCAGCAACGTCGGCGACCGCTACGTGCACCAGGCACTGGTGGAGGGAGGCGGCGTGCTCGGTGGCGAAGCGTCCGGCCATCTGCTGTGCCTGGACCGCGCCACCACCGGCGACGGCATCGTCAGTGCCCTGCAGGTACTGGTGGCGCTGAAGCAGCAGGGAAAGAGCCTGCGCGAAGCGCTGCAGCCGTTGTCCAAGGTGCCGCAGAAGACGGTCAACGTGCGCCTCGGCGATGTCTCGGCCAAGGCCACCGTGCAGGCGGAGAGCGTGCAGGCTGCGCTGACCGAAGCGCAGCAGGCGGTATCCGGCCGTGGACGTGCCTTCCTGCGTCCTTCCGGCACCGAACCGGTGGTGCGGGTCACGGTCGAGGCCGACGACGCGACGTTGATGCAGGACACCCTGGACCGGCTTTCGGCGGCGGTCAGGACAGCGGCCGCGGCCTGAGCCCTGTCGCTGCATCGAACCAACAACATGGCCGCCTGTGCGGCCATGTTGCTGTCTGGCGCAGGCACGTCGTCAGGCGCTGCGCGGCATCGCCGTCTGCCATTTCCAGGTATCGCGGCACATGTCCGCCAGGCCATGGCGCGCGGTCCAGCCCAGCTCGCGCAGGGCGAGGGACGGGTCGGCAAAACTCACCGCGATGTCGCCGCTGCGGCGACCGGTGATGCGGAACGGAATCGGCCGGCCGACGGTCTGCTCGAAGGCCTTGATCAGTTCCAGCACGCTGTGGCCCTGGCCGGTGCCCAGGTTCAGGGTGATGCTGCGGCGCTTGTCGCGCAGGTACTGCAGCGCCAGCACATGGGCCCGTGCCACATCTTCCACATGGATGTAATCGCGTACACCGGTCCCGTCGCAGGTCGGATAGTCATCGCCGAATACCTGCACTTCGGGCAGCAGGCCGGCGGCCACCTGGGCGATGTAGGGCATCAGGTTGCTGGGGGTTCCGTGCGGCAGCTCACCGATCAGCGCGCTTGAGTGCGCACCCACCGGGTTGAAGTAGCGCAGCGTTGCCACATGCAGCGTTGCATCGGCGCCGACCAGGTCGGACAGCAGCTGCTCCACTACGAGCTTCGAACGGCCATAGGGCGTCATCGCGCAGGTCGAGGCCGTCTCGGCCACCGGGCAATGGTCCTGGTCGCCGTACACCGTTGCCGACGAGCTGAACACAAACGTGCCTACACCGGTATCGCGCATGGCGCCTAGCAGGGCAAGGGTGCCGCTGATGTTGTTGTCGAAGTAGTCCAGCGGCATCTGCCGCGATTCGCCAACCGACTTCAGCGCGGCAAAATGCAGTACCGCATCGATCGAATGCTCGCGCAGCACCGCGGTGATCCGCGCACGGTCGCGCACGTCGGCCTGTACGAACAGCGGCGTGATGCCGGTGATGTCGCCGATCCGGCCGATCATCCCGGCGTCGCTGTTGCACAGTGAATCGACGACGACCACCGTATGGCCCTGCTGCTGCAGTTCCACACAGGTGTGGGAGCCGATGAATCCAGCGCCGCCGGTAACCAGAACGTTCATTTCCTGTAGTCCTTCCACTCTGTTGGAGCTTCCTTGCCGAAGCCGTGTCAGCCCAGTGCTGGCAGCGCCATCACGGCCCGGGCACCATCTTCTTCTGCCGCGCCTTGAAGCCATTGAACAGCGGTGCGATCAGCGGGTTGTAGCTCCACGCGATGCGCTTGCGCAGCCAGCTTGCCGGCCGGTTGCGGATGGCGAAGCGGTAGATGCGCTCGGGATCGCCGCCGACCACGTTGCGTCCGAACGGATGGGTGGTATGCAGGTAGCGGAACCCCTGCTCACGCGCCACTTCGATGTAGTCCTGGTCGAAATCACCGTACGGCCAGCACAGCGTGTCCGATACCTCGCCCAGCTTCTCCAGCAGCACTTCCCTGGCCTTCGACAGGTCGCCACTGATACCGGCACGGCGCTGGGCGCGGTCCAGGTCCTGGCGGCGCAGCCAACGCGTGTGGGTGTGGGTATGGCAATGGATCTCGAAGGTGCCCGCCTCGATGGCCGCACGTGCTTCGCTCCAACGCATCATCACTTCGTCGCTGCGGCCCTGCTTGTAGATCAGGTCCTCGCAGGCGCGGTGTTCGGGCGTTTCCGGCAGCTTGGCGCCGGTGATGCCGGCATGCGGACGCATCGGGCCCTCGTGCATCCAGCCGGTCACCACGAACACCACCGCGTGCATGCCGTACTTCTGCAGGATCGGATGGGCGTAGACCCAGTTGTCCAGGTAGCCATCATCGAAGGTGATCACGATCGACTTGCGCGGCACCGGCTTGCCAGCCAGGAAACCGGCGTACTGGTCCAGCGTCAACGACGTCCAGCCGGTGCGCGCCAGCCAGGCGATCTGGCTTTCGAAGTTCTCCGGCGACACCGTGATCATGCCGGGCGAGTTGCTGACGTGATGATGCATCAGCACCGGTACGGTTCTGGCATTAGCCATGACCCAGCTCCTTCATCCATTGGTGGTAATAGTGTTCGGTGGCTTCAGCGTGGCCTTCGGGGCTGAAACGCTTTGCGCTGCGGATCCAGTCCCAGCCGGAGCGTCCCATCTGCCGGCGACGCTCTGGATCGTCCACCAGCAGCCGCAGCGCGCCCGTGAGGGCGGCGCTGTCACCCAGCCGGGTGAGGATGGCATTGCTGCCTTCCACCAGCATTTCGGGCACGCCACCGACCCGGTGCGACACGATCGGCAGGCCCGCCTGTGCCGCTTCCAGGAACACCGTGCCCGATGCTTCCTTGTGTGTGGCCAGGGCGAAGATGTCGAAGCCGGGCATCAACTGGCTGGCGTCGCTGCGGAAGCCCAGCAGATGGACCTGGCGCTGCAGATCGTGTTCGGCGCAGGTGGCCTGCAGGCGCTGCATCACGGCCTGGCCATCGCCGACCACCACCAGATGCAGACGCGGGTTGGCCTTGCACAGCGGCACCATGGCCTGCAGCAGTTCGGCGTGGCCCTTGGGTTCGCGCAGCACGGCCACGCAGCCCACCACGACGTCCTGCTCGTCGAATCCGAGCTCGGCGCGCACGCGTGCACGTGCCTCCTGCAGATCCTGCCAGGACGGTTCCTGCGCGGTGTCGATGCCGGTTGGAGAAACCGCCATCGGCGGCACGATGCCGATGTGATCAGCGGGAATTCCGCGGTCCGCCAGCAGTTGCTTGACGAAGTTGCTCACCGTGATGATCCGGTGCGGCAGGCCGGTGTAGGTCAGCAGCGAATTCACCGGGCTCATCAGGTGGCGCGAGCGCACCACCAGCGGTGTGCCGCCCAGGCGTGCACCCGCAGCGGCAATCAATGCATCGCGACGGCTGGTGGTGTTGACCACGTCGTAGCGCTCGCGGCGCACCAGCCGTGACACCGACCAGATGCCGCGCAGCAGGCGGGCCATGCCGCCCATGCGCAGCGTATGCACGGTGAAGCCATCATCGCGCGCGCGGGTGGCCAGGCGCGCGTCCGGCTGGCACAGCAGGGCGACGTCATGGCCACGTGCGCGCATCACCTGCATGTGGCGAAAAATGTAGATCTCCTGCCCACCCATGCCTTTGGCGGCTTCGGTATGCAGGATGCGCAGCGGACGGTTCATGGTGGATCGGTCCTTGGATTCAGCGGTTGCGGAAGCGCGTCAGCGCTTCCCATGCCGCGCGGATGCTGGCGGCGTCGGGGGTCTGTTGCGGCAGGGGGCGGTAGCGCGCATCAAGCGCGGTGGCGTTGCCGAATTTGTCGAACACGTAGATCGCCTCGCCGTTGCGCACCGCGCGCTGCGACCAGCTTTCCACCACCAGCGCACGCTTGCCGGTCGGTGCAGCCAGCAGGTCGTGGCCGGTGCTGTAGTCGGTCAATGCGTTCTCGCAGCCCAGGCCGTGGCGCATCAGCGTCGGCACCCAGTCTTCATGCGAACTGACCCGCGCGTCGCGGCCGCCACCCTGGCCGGGCCAATGCAGCACGAAGGGCACCTGCAGCTGGTAGTTGGAGAAGTTGCCGTTGTGGCCCCAGTAGTTGAGCTTGAGGTCGTTGAATTCCTCGGCGTGGTCACCGGTCACCAGCACGATCGTGTCCTGCTCCAGGCCCTGCGCGCGCAGGTCGTCCAGCAGCGATCCGATCAGGCTGTCGGCGTAATGCACCGCGGTGTGATAACGGTTCAATTCCGGCGTTGGATCGTGCTCGGGGCCGAACTTGAGAAAATCGATCGCATCAGCCATCGGCGTGGCGAGCGGCGGATAGCCGGCCGGCATGTGGTAGGGCGCGTGGGTGGAATCGAGGAACACGAAACCGAACCACGGGCGCTGCGCAGCCTGGCTCGCGCGGATGTCCTTCTGCAGTCCAGCGACGATGGCGGCATCGCGGCCATCGGAGGTCAGTTCGGACGGCCCCTGGTGCAGCTGGTCGCGGACATCGGCGAACGCGGTGCGATCGAATTCCGGGCTGTACAGCGGCGCGCTGCCATACAGATGCAGGTCATAGCCCTGCTGTCCCAGCACCTTGAACAGCTGCGAGCCGCGCTGCTCGTCGAGCATGCTCGGCCAGTAGCCACCCGGCAGGCCATACAGCAGGCCGAACAGGCCATAGCGGGTGGCGTTGCCGGTGCTGAAATGATGCTCGTACACCCGCGAGGACCCGGCCAGTGCCGATGCGTTCGGCATGAACTGAGGGGTGAGCACGTCATGGCGCAACGACTCCAGTACCACCATCAGCACGTTCGGCCGCTGGTGGCTCTGGCAGCGCAGGGGCTGCAATGGATAGTTGAGCTGGGCATGGCGCGGATCGGGCAGGCCGACCTGGTGCTGGCTGACCACGCCGAAGCGGCGCATCGCGCTCTTGGCGGTGATCGGCTGCGCCCATGGCAGGTAATTCCACTGGCTGATCACTGCACGTTCGCCGAGCGCGTCGTAGTAGGCCGTGGCGACCTGGCCGCCGCCCATCAGCAGGGCGATCACGGCCCAGGCCTGCAGTACCCGTCGTCGCCGCGGAGCCGCGGGCAGCAGCTTCCAGCACGCCCAGGCCAGCAGGCCCTGCGCGGCGAAGATCGCCGAGACCATGGCAACCGCCTGCAGCCAGGTCTTCCAGGACAGGCTCACCTGGTCCTGCAGGGCGCCGCCGAAGACCATGTTGGCGACCATCGCATTGAGGTGGAAGCGATACAGCGCGAACACCTTGGCATCCACCAGCAGCAGGCACAGCCACAGGCCCTGGCAGATCACCGCCGACACGCTCAATGCGCGCGCGCTGCGCGGCCACAGGCCGATGGCCAGCGGCAGCAGGCCGGCCAGTGCGCCGAACGCGAGCAGATGGCCGGGCAGGGCAATCGCCAGATAGGCCAGGCCGAGTGTCCCGCCGGGATTGTCGCGCAGCGGCACGTTGCCCAGCGCGATCAGCGCGGCAAACACCGCGTTGGCCGCGATGAACAGGGACCACCAGGCCAGCCGGCGCCAGCGTCGGGTTGGTCCGGGAAGAGCGGCGGCGGTGGCGTCGGGCAGAGCGGCGTCCATGGAGAAGGCGGGTTGGGATGGGGCAACGGGTGGCGTGTGCCGGCGTGACGAAGTCGTTAAACCGCGCGCGGGTGGCGCATTGTATCGGTTTGTTTCAGCATGTCGGTGGCGTGTCCTGATCTATCTGTCACAATGTTCAGATCGGTCGCCATGACATGGCGGGCCCGTACCGACTCAACGACAAGCCAGGAACCGCTGTGAGCCAGATCCCCACCCTCGACATCACCCGTTTCGACAGTGACCGCGACGCCTTCGTGGCCGAGCTGGGGGCGGCATATCGCCAATGGGGGTTCGCCGGCATCCGCAACCACGGCATCCCGCAGGCCGACATCGATGCGGCCTACGACGTCTTCAAGGCCTTCTTCGCACTGCCGGATGAGATCAAGCGCAAGTACCACGTGGCGGGCAGCGGCGGCGCCCGTGGCTACACCCCGTTCGGTGTGGAGACCGCCAAGGGCTCCAAGCACTTCGACCTGAAGGAGTTCTGGCACATCGGTCGCGAGATCGCCGACGACTCCAAGAACCGGGACGTGATGGCGCCGAACCTGTGGCCGTCCGAGGTCGAGGGCTTCCGTGAGCGTGGTTACGGCCTGTACCAGGCGTTGGACAACCTGGGTTCGCGTGTGCTTTCGGCCCTGGCCCTGCACATCGGCCTGCCGGAGCACTTCTTCGCCGACAAGACCAATTTCGGCAATTCGATCCTGCGCCCGATCCACTACCCGCCGATCACCACCGACGACATCCCGAACGTGCGTGCCGGTGCGCATGGCGACATCAATTTCATCACGCTGCTGGTCGGTGCCAGTGCGGCCGGCCTGGAAGTGCAGTCGCATGACGGGGACTGGGTGCCGTTCACCTCGGACGCGGACACCATCGTGGTCAACATCGGCGACATGCTGCAGCGCCTGACCAACCATGTGTATCCGTCGACCATCCACCGGGTGGTCAATCCCCCGGGCGAGCTGGCCCGCCAGCCGCGCTATTCGGTGCCGTTCTTCCTGCACCCGAACCCGGATTTCCTGATCGACGTGCTGCCCTCGTGCATCACCGAGGAGAACCCGAGCCGGTACCCGGAGCCGATCACCGCACACGGCTTCCTCGAAGAGCGCTTGCGCGAGATCAAGCTGAAGTAATGAAGAAGCCGCCGAAAGGCGGCTTTTTCATTACGGGTAGCGCCGGGCCATGCCCGGCGAGCGCAGCGGAGGGTGTTCGGCAGGGTTGCACCCTGCACCCGCAGAGGCCAGGGCCAAAGCCTGAAGCCAAAGCAGCTCCGGGTTTCTGCGGGTTGGGCGGGGCGGTGTGGGCTGGCAGGACACGCCGTAAACCCATCCCTGGGGGCTCGATGGCGCCATCCATGGCGCCAACGGTCCTGCCAGCCCACACC
>NZ_JBHZOP010000104.1:0-39289 GCF_042787595.1 Stenotrophomonas sp. YIM B13575
GGTGGGTCCGGTTGCGGGGGTGTAAGCGCCATGGATGGCGCGCCCAAGCCTACAGGGACGTACTTGCGGCGTCCCCCGCAACCGGACCCACCCCGCCATCCCACGGAATACCCGCTGTTGCTTTGGCTTTGGCTTTGGCTTTGGCTGTTACCGTTGCTGTTGCTGTTGCCTCGGCAGGTGCAGGGCGCAGCCCTGCCGCACCCTACCCCTCCGCCATCGCCTGCCACCATTGCGCCAGCAGCTCCGGCCGTCGCAGGCGCTCGCGCCACCAGTGCAGGGCCGCGCCATCTTCGCCGGTGCGCCAGGCCAGCCAGAAGGTCTCTTCCGGCTTGTGCTCCTCGACCTCGCGGATCACCAGCTGGCCGCGTGCCACCGCCGCGCGCGCGCAGGGCTCGGGCAGGAAGCCGAATCCCAGCCCCTGGCACTGCAGCTTCAACTTGCTGGCCATGTCCGGCACGGTCAACGTCTCCTGGCCCATCAACAGGCCCACGGTGCGTGGCAGCAGGCGTCGTGCCGAATCGGATACCGCGATCGCGCAGTACGGCGCCAACTGCTCGCGGCCGAGCACACCCGGCACGGTCGCCAGCGGATGCCCCGGCGCCACCGCAAACACGAAACCCACGCTGCCCAGCGGCTCGACCACGTAGCCCCCGCCACTGGGACCCTCGCCCGGTGCACCGACCAACAGGTCGGCGCGCCGGTCCAGTAGTGATTCCCAGGTGCCGGACAACGCCTCGCCAAACAGGCGCAATCGGGTCGGCGCCGCCACCTCACGGAATGCAGCAATATCCGGCCCCAGCAGCCAGGTCGGAAACACCGAATCCACCGCCAGGGTCAATTCCGCCTCCCAACCCGAGGCTACGCGCCGTACCCGCAGTTCCAGCTCCCGGGCCGCACGCAGCAGGTGCCTGCCCTCCTCCAGCAACGCGCGCCCGGCCTCGGTCGGCTCCGCCCGCGGGCCGATCCGGTCGAACAGCTGCACCCCAAGGTCCTCTTCCAGCTTGGCCACGGTGTAGGAAATGGTCGAGGGCACCTTGTGCAGGGCCTTGCCGGCGCCGGCGAATGAGCCTCGGCGGTCGATCGCGTCCAGGATCTGCAGGGCATCGAGGCTGAGCTTGAGCATTCGAAATTTTCGATGATGGCTGTCAAAACTATCCGTTTTTCAAACCCCAGGTGCAAGCGGATACTTCTCCTCAACGGGAAAACACAGCGGCTGCCAGCCCATCCCGCCCCATCGAAACCATCGAACAAGGAGATTCCATCATGCTGCAGATCCGCAAGAGCGCTACCCGTGGCCTGGCCGAGCATGGCTGGCTGTCCTCGCGCCATACCTTCTCGTTCGCCAGCTACTACGACCCCCGCTATGTGAGCTTCGGCCCGCTGCGGGTCATCAACGAAGACAAGGTGACCGGCGGCCAGGGCTTCGGCACCCACAGCCACAGCAACATGGAGATCGTCTCCTACGTGCTGGGTGGCGCGCTGGAGCACAAGGACTCGATGGGCACCGGTTCGGTGCTGCGCTACGGCGACGTGCAGCGCATGAGCGCCGGCAGCGGCGTCAGCCACAGCGAGTTCAACCATTCGGCCACCGATCCGGTGCATTTCCTGCAGATCTGGATCTTCCCGCAGACCGAGAACATCACGCCGTCGTATGAGGAGACCCACTTCACGCCGGAGAGCAAGCGCGGCCAGCTGCGCCTGATCGCCTCGCCGGATGGCGCCGATGGCTCGCTGCACATCCACCAGGATGCGCGCATCTTCGCCACCATCCTCGATGGCGAGCAGAAGCTGCATCACGCCCTGGCTGCCGGCCGCGGCGCGTATGTGCAGGTGGCGCGGGGCCAGCTGCAGGTCAACGGCATCACCCTGGAAGCGGGTGACGCCCTGCAGGTCAGCGACGAGGCACAGCTGACCCTGGAAAACGGCAACGACGCCGAAGTGCTGGTGTTCGACCTGCCGCTGTAACCCACACGCCCGCGCATCTGTAGAGCCGAGCCCACGCTCGGCTGCGGTTTGAAAGCCAGCCGAGCATGGGCTCGGCTCTACAAGGCCTGCGTCAGAACCTGTAGTTCAACGCCAGCCGCACGTTGCGCGGCTCGCCCCAGGTGTAGGTGCTGTACCAGCTGAAGATCGTGTAATAGCGCTTGTCCAGCAGGTTGTTGACGTTGACGGTGGCCGACAGGCGATCGTTGAACTGGTAGCGCGCCATGGCATCCAGCAGCCAGTACGGCTGGGTGCGATGGACCACCGACGCACCATTGGCCGGGTTGGTGATGGTGCCGAACGTGGAATCCTGCCAGCGCGCGCCGCCACCGACGGTCAGCCCCTGCCAGTCGCCGCGCAGGCGGTAGCTGGTGTGCAGGCTGAACTGGTTTTCCGGCTCCAGCGTGGACACCTTGGTCCCTGCCTGGCGGGCGATCTTGTGCGCAAAGCCGCCCTGCACCTGCCAGCCCTCGGCCAGTTGTCCGGACAACTCCAGTTCGTAGCCCTTGGTGCGCACCCCCATCAATCCGCGATAGGCGATATCGCCGGTCGGCGTCTTGCCACCGGTAGGCTGGGCGAAGTTGTCCTGGTCAAGCTGGAACAGCGCCGCGCTGGCATTGAAGCGGCCGTCGAAGAACTCCGCCTTCAGACCCATTTCATAGCTGCGGCCTTCCAGCGGATCCAGCGTCCTGCCCTGTTCGTCGCGCTCACCCTGCGGCTTGAAGATGGTGCTGTAGCTGGCGTAGACCGAATAGTGCTCGCCAAGGTCGTAGACCACGCCGGCATACGGCACGAACACGCCGGTCTCGCGCGTCTGCGGCGAACGGTAGCTGGCCAGGCGGCTGCCGACGATCACCTTCAACGGGTCGGCCACATCGAAGCGACCGACCACGTACAGGCCGTTCTCGCGGGTCACTTCATTGTTGCCGTAACCGCGCTGCCATTCCGGTTCCGGGATATCACCCTTCCAGCTGTTGTAATCGGCAACGGCGGTCGGGTAGCCGGGCTGCGGCGAATAACCGGTGTTGGTCCAGCGCTTGCGCGACGCACTGCCGCCGACCACCAGTTCATGCTGACGGCCGAACAGGCCGAAGTTGCCACTCAGGTAGAAGTCGGCAGCGTTGCTGACGGTCTTGCCGACATACTTGCCCAGCCACAACGAAACGCCTTCGCCGGTGACCGGATCGGGATTGCCACCGGCCGCACCGGCCAGCGCCGCGTCGTAGCCGTTGACCTGGTGGTTGAGCTGCAGCTTGGCCACCCAGTCGTTGTCGAAGGTGTGTTCCAGCGTGGCAAAGCCGGTGCGCACGTACTGGCGCCAGCCACTCCAACGGGTACCGTTGTTGAACGAGCGCGGCATGTCATTGAAATTGCCCTGACTGTCCAGCAACGGAATGCCGCCCCAGGTCGAGCCCTTGGGGTCGCTCTCCAGCACGTCGCCGCCCACGGTCAGCAGCGTGCGTTCGCCCAGATCGGCTTCCAGCACGGCATAGCCGACCTTGCTGGTGCGCTGGTAGAAATCCAGATTGGAATGCTTGTCCTGCCAGGCACCTACTGCACGCCCACGCACGCGGCCATCGGCAGTCAACGGGCCGCCGACATCGACTTCGGCACGGTAGTCATCCCAGCGGCCGACGCCGAGCGTCGCACTGCCGGCAAACTCCTTGCCCGGCTTCTTGCGTACCAGGTTGATGGTCGCGCCGGGATCGCCCATGCCGGTCAGCAGGCCGGTGGCGCCCTTGAGCACTTCGATGCGGTCGTAGATCGCGGTATCGCTGAGCGTATTGCCGGCCGAATAGGCCGAGTCGCGCGACATCGGAATACCGTCGTACTGGAAGTTCTGCACGGCAAAACCACGCGCGTAGTACTCGGTGCGCTCACTGTCGTAGGTGACGATGCTGATGCCCGGGGTCACCCGCATCACATCATCGATGCCGTCCAGGCCGAAGTCGTCCATCTGCGCACGGGTGATCACGCTGATGGTCTGCGGGGTCTGCCGCGGGGTCAGTACCCGGCGGGTGGCGGTGGCGATCGTGCCCGGCGTGTAGGCGCCGCTGCCTTCGGTGATGGTGCCCAGCTGGTTGGCGGTGACCTGCACGGTCTGCAGCGTCTGCGAGGGCGTTTTGCCCTCTTCTTCAGCCGGTGCGGATTGCGCCGAGGCGGCGCCGGCCGCGGCCACTGAGGTCAGCAGAAGACCATGGGCAAGGGCCCTCGCCAACGGGCGACGACGCAGGGAGAGCACGGAAAAACGAACAGGCACGGACGACACGACGGGACCTCCACGAAGGGGTGGGATCCTCTGGCGGCGGCTCGAGGGAAAAGGGGGAATGGCGGCCAAGGGCCGCAGGCGCAGGAGTTTACTCTCCTGCGCTTCCGCTGTCGTGGGTGGCGCCCGGGCCCGAGCAGGCGCTGCCCCGTGGCAAACGTCAGCCGTCGACGGCCGCCACCGCCTCCAGGATCAGTGCTGCCACTTCGGCCGGATGCGAGGCCAGCGAGGCATGGCTCGCTTCCAGCTGCAGCAGGCGCTTGGGCTGCAGGCGTTCGGCCATGGCCTTCTGGTTCTGTGGCGAGATCATCCGGTCCTGGCTGGAAAGCTGGTACCAGCTCGGCTTGTGCTTCCACGCCGGATCGCTGATCGCATCGCCGAAGGTGCTGGCCAGCGGCGCCTTCTGGGTCACCGCCATCACCCAGCCTTCGTCGGCGCTGAGGTCCTGGCAGAAGCTCTCATGGAACTTGTCCGCGCGCAGCCACAGATAGCCATCGCTGTCCGGGGCAAGGTTCGGTGCCGCTTCGGGCAGGTGCTGCTGGGTAATGCCGCCCGGGCTCTCACCGCTGTCCGGGGCAAATGCAGCGATATAGACCAGGCCCTGCACGTTGGCCTGGTTGCCGGCTTCGGTGATCACCGCGCCCCCGTAGGAGTGCCCGACCAGCACCACCGGGCCATCGATCTGGCGGATCATCCGGCGCGTCCGCTCGGCGTCGTTGACCAGCGAGGTCAGCGGCAGCTCGACCGCCTTCACCTGGTCGTGGCCCTTGCGGTGCAGTTCCAGGATCACCTTGGCCCAGTGTGCGGCCCCGCCCCAGAAGCCATGGACGAGGAGGATGGTCGGTGTGGTGCTCATGCGCTGATCTCCGGCAGCGGCCGGGCGGAATGCCGACCGTCGGGCTACTCTCCACCGATGGCGTTAATCAACGGTGACGCATCCAGCCCACTGCAATCGTATGCGTCGCCCGATGTCACGCATGGCACTTGCCCGGCGCCTATGAAAACGTTTTCATAGCGGGATCCTCTTGAGCCTTCCTCGCGCATGACGCCTTCTTCTCCCCGCGCCCAGCAGCACGCGACCCGCGCTGCCTTCTTCATTCCCGGCTTTGCCACTGCTGCCTGGGCACCGATGGTGCCGTTCGCCAAGGCCAAGGCCGGGTTGTCCGATGCCAGCCTCGGCGGGCTGCTGCTGTGCCTGGGACTGGGCTCATTGCTGGCGATGCCGCTGGCAGGTGCGTTGACCGCGCGGCTGGGCTCACGCCGCTTGATGATCGCCACCACGGCGTTGATTCTGCTCGCCCTGCCACTGCTGACGCTCGCTCCCACGCCGCTGGCACTGGGGGCGACGCTGTTCGTGTTCGGTGCGGGTGTGGGCGCGATGGACTGCACGATGAACATGCAGGCGGTGGCCGTCGAGCGCGATGCGGGCCGCCCGATGATGTCCGGCTTCCACGCGTTCTACAGCATTGGTGGCTTCGTCGGCGCCGGCTGCATGACCGGCCTGCTGGTTCTCGGTACGCCGCTGTGGCTGGCGTCACTGGTCGCCGTGGCGGCCATGCTGCTGGTGGCCGTGCTGTCGGCCCCGCACTGGCGCCCGCAGCGCATCCTGCATGATGGCCCGATGCTGGCCGTGCCGCACGGCGTCGTGCTGTTCATCAGTGTGCTCGCCTTCGTGGTGTTCCTGGCCGAGGGCTCGATGCTCGACTGGAGTGCGGTGTTCCTGGCCGAAGTGCGGCAGGTGCCGCGCGACCAGGCCGGTGCCGGCTTTGCGGTGTTCACGCTGGCGATGACCGCGATGCGCCTGTTCGGCGATGGCATCGTCGAGCGCCTTGGCCGCACCCGCACCATCGTCATTGGCGGCATCACCGCAGCAGCCGGTTTCGCACTGGCCACGCTGGTGCCCTCCTTCGCGATGGCGCTGGTCGGTTACGTGCTGGTGGGCCTGGGCTGCGCCAACATCGTGCCCGCCCTGTTCTCGATGGCCGGCCAGCAGCGGGCGATGCCGGAGAGCATTGCGATCACCGCAGTCACCACGCTGGGCTATGCCGGCATCCTTGCGGGCCCCGCAGCGATCGGCGCGCTCGCCCACGCCACCAGCCTGGGCTTTGCCTTCCTGTGCGTGGCGGCGATGCTGCTGGGCGTGGCGGCGTCGGCGCGTTCACTGGCCCGCCGCCTGCCCTGAAGGCTCAGCTGCGCGCTGGGGTCTTTGCCGGTGCATCGACGCCGTGCACCAGCCACTCGGCCTGGGCCGGCAACTGCGGCGCTGGGCACGCGGACTTCGGGTGGTGTTCGTCGCGTGCCATCCAGTCATCGACCACCCCGGCCAGCAGGTCCAGCCGCAGCGGCAGGGTGATGTGATCTTCGCCGCGCATCTCGATGTAGTGCGCACGCGGGTTGGCCTGTGCCAGCGCACGCCCCTGGCTGACCGGAATGTGCTGGTCGCCCTGCCCGTGCAGCAGCAGCACGCAGGCACGGGTATCGGCCAGCGCGCGGGCAACATCCACCTTGTCCAGGTCCACGTCGATGCGGCGGCTGGCGGCGGCCACCACCTGGTTGATGTCCTGGCTGCCGTAGCGCCAGCGTGCATACGAGGCGATGGCCTTTGCCTTCAAGCCTTCCGGCTGCAGCGCCATCAGATGCGGAATCATGGTGCGGATCGCTACGCCGGCATTGGCAAACGATTCCATCGCCACCACGCCTGCGACCTGGTCGCCCAGCTTGTCGGCGGTGAACAGTGCGGTGGCAGCGCCATAGGAAACGCCGAACAGGTACAGCGGACCGGTCACCTCGCCGCGCGCGCGCAGTTCGGCGATGACATCCACCACATCGTCCGATTCATAGGTGCCGTAGCCAGAGGGACCGGCGCCGGACTGGCCATGGTTGCGCAGGTCCAGGGTGACCACGCGGTAGCCCGACTCGGCCAGCTGCAGCGACCACGGCAGCATCGAATCACCGTTCATCATCCAGCCGTGCAGCAGCACCACGGTGCCACGTGGCGCCTGCGCGCGGAACGGTTGCGGTACCGCCAGGCTCAGCCCGGTATCCAGCGGCAGGCCGTTCTGGTGCTGCTGCGGCAGGTAGTGGTAGCGCGCACCATAGTCACCCGGATCGAATGCGCGCCAGAAGATCGGCACGCCATCACGGCCCGCGGCGAAGCCATGCCGGTTCGGCAACGCAGCCACGGCCGCGGCGATCCGCGGTTGATCAAGCAGGGTCGAAACGCCACCGGGCGCGATCAGGCGGTCGCTGAGCGAGGTGGACGAGGCGGTCATCGAAGAAGAGCATGCAGCCAGCCACAGGCCGGCGCACGCCAGCAAAAGCAGCAGCAGGCGCTTCATGGGCAGTCAGGGGAAAAGTGCGACAGCGTGGCAGATTAGCGGCCACGCCCGACGCCATCTATCGCAGCTGGATGACGGGTTGATGACAGCGCAGGATCGATTCAGCTTGTCACAATGTCGCGACCGGCCGAAGCATTGATCCGGATCAATGAACGCCATCGCATCAATGGCCACAGTGCCGGCATGCGCACCTCGTTCAAGCTCGCCATTGCCCTGGCCGCCACATTGGCCGCCGCCTACGGCATCGCCCGCAGCACGCCGTACTGGTTCGCCCCGCGGCAACAGGCCGAGGTCGATATCCACGACCCGACCCTGATCGAGCAGGGCCGGTATCTGTCACGTGCCGCCGACTGCGCCGCCTGCCACACCGCACCGGGCGGCAAGCCCTTCGCCGGTGGGCTTGGCATGCAGACGCCGATGGGCACGCTGTATTCGACCAACATCACCCCGGACCCGGATACCGGCATCGGCGCGTACGACTATGCGGATTTCGAGCGCGCGGTGCGGCGTGGCATCCGCCATGACGGCCAGCCGCTGTATCCGGCAATGCCCTACGCCTCGTACGTAATCGCCAGCGACGCCGAGATCAAGGCGCTGTATGCCTACTTCATGGGTGCAGTGCAGCCGGTCCGGCAGGACAACGCCGACAGCACGATTCCATGGCCGGCCAACATGCGCTGGCCGCTTGCCTGGTGGCAGCTGCTGTTCGCGCGCCCGCGCAGCTTCACCGCGGATCCGGCCCTGGATGCCGGCCAGCAACGCGGCGCCGAACTGGTTGAAGGCCTGGCCCATTGCGGCGCCTGCCATACCCCGCGCGGGCTGGCCTTCCAGGAAAAGGCGATGGCCGATGATGGCAGCCGCCAGTTCCTGTCCGGCTCGGTACTGGAAGGCTGGTATGCGAAGAACCTGCGCAACGAAGCGACCGGCCTGGCCAGCTGGAGCGAAGCCGAGATCGTCGAATTCCTGCGTACCGGCCGCACCGATCGTTCCGCGGCCTTCGGCGGCATGGCCGATGTGGTCGAGCACAGCACGCAGTACCTGTCCGATGCCGATCTGCTGGCGATGGCGCGGTATCTGAAGCAGCTGCCAGCACGCGACGGTCGCAGCGCGCAGTGGACGCCGGGCACCGACACCACCACCACCGCACTGCGCGGCGGCGACTACCGGGTGGCCGGTTCGCTGGCCTACGCCGAACACTGCCAGGCCTGCCATCGTGCAGATGGCCGTGGCATGCCACGGGTCTACCCTGCCCTGGCCGGCAACTCCATCGTGTTCGCCGACGATCCCAGCTCGCTGGTGCAGGTAACCCTGATCGGTGGGCGTACGCCACATACCGCGCATGACCGGATGGCGTTCACCATGCCGGGCTTCGAGCAGCTGCCCAATGCGCAGCTCGCCGACATCCTCACCTTCATCCGCAACAGCTGGGGCAATCAGGCCAGTGCGGTCAGTGAACTGGACGTGGCGCGCATGCGCCGGGTGGTGCGTGACAAGCCGGTGCATGTGGTCCCGCAGGAGACGGCGCAATGAGGCGTTCGAAGAAGCGTTCGACAGCGTTGATCACCAGCGCAGTGGTTGCGGTGCTGCTGGCCGGTGCCGGTACGCTGCTGTACCAGCATCTGCACCCGGACCTGGACGCGGAGGTGGCAAGGACCCTGGATATCCTCGACGGCCACGGCCAGCGGGTGGGCCAGTACCACGTGCCCAGTGCCGATGAGATCGCCAGCCTCGGCAACGCCGACGCGGTGATGTTCGGCCGTCGCCTGCTCAACGAGACCGCACGCCTGCTGCCGGACAATGTCGGCAACGATCTGAACTGCAACTCCTGCCACATGGCCGAGGGCAAGCGACCGTTCGGCAATCACTACTTCAACACCGGCGGTGGCAGCTACCCGCGCTACATGCCGCGCCCGGGCAGGGAAATCGGTCTGGCCGAGCGCATCAACGGCTGCCTGCAGCGTTCGATGAACGGCAAACCGCTGTCCAAGGATGCACCGGAGATGCGCGCGATGCTGGAATACATGGCGTGGCTGAGCCGCCCGGTACCGGAGGGTGCACGCGTAGCCGCGCCCAGAGAAGGGCCGATCGACAGCACGCTGACGCCGGACCCGATACGTGGGCAGGCGCTGTATGCCGCGCAGTGCGCTGCCTGCCACGGCGACAACGGAGAGGGCCAGCGCGATGCCAGTGGCGATATCGCGTTCCCGCCGCTGTGGGGCGAGCGCAGCTTCAACATCGGTGCCGGCATGGCGCGGTTGTACAAGGCCGCAGGCTTCGTCAAGCACAACATGCCGCCGGCGGTGAGCCGTGAACCGCCTCTGGGCCAGCAGGTGATGCCCGACCAGGATGCGGTGGATATCGCCAGTTACTTCATCAACCAACCGCGCCCGGACTTTGCCGGCAAGGCCAAGGACTGGCCACGCGACCCGAAACCGAAGGACGCACGCTACTGAGGGACGCCGCCGGTGTTGCCGGCCGTCACACAACACACTCCCTGCATCTGCGCGTCACCGCCATGTCATCGGCGCTGCCGACACTCCCGGACTTTCCTCTCCTGAAGGTCCGGTTTCGATGCGAACGATTGCGCGCTTTCCCCGTATCTCGCTGCTTGCCCTGCTGATTGCTCCCGCACTGGATGCCCTGGCTGAAGCACCGCAGGGCGATGCCGCCGATACGCGAAGCGCCGACGCGCGGACCCTGGACCAGGTGCAGGTGATCGGCCAGGCCACCAGCTATGCCAAGACCTCGGTGCGCCAGGAAACCTTGAACCGGCAGACCGTGTTGAGCAGCGTCAATGGCGCGCTCAACGAAGTGCCTGGCGTGGTCGTCAGCGAAGCCGATGCCACCGGTTCGTCGGTGTGGGGCACGCAGATCAGCATGCGCGGCTTCGTCACCAACCGCGATACCCAGCAGATCGGTACCACCATCGACGGCCTGCCCAATGGCGGTTCCGGTTATGGCGGCGGCTCGCTGGCCAACCGCTACATCGATACGCTCGACCTGGAAACGGTGGAAGTGAGCCAGGGCACGGCCGATATCTCCTCGCGCTCGAACGAAGCGCTGGGCGGCACCCTGAACTTCCTCACCAGCGATCCACTGCAGGAGCAGCGCCTGCGCATGGTGGTAGGCGCCGGCGACAACGAAGCGCGCAAGTACTACGTGCGCTACGACACCGGCCTGCTGGGCGGACATACCCGCGCGTGGATCAGCGCATCCTCGGCGCGCGTGCATGACTGGATCGATGGCACCGGACACACCAGCAACGACAACATCGCCGGCAAGTTCATCACCGAACTGGACCGCTGGACCCTGACCGGCTACCTGTCCTACAACGATGCCGACGAGCCGGAGTACACCAGCGTTTCACCGAAGGGCTTCGCCACCAACCCGGACCGCGATGGTCTGGTCGGCACCCTGACCGGCATTCCGTATCTGGACCAGAACTACCGCTCCGGTTCGCGCGCGCTGCGCGAGAACACCTTCGGCTACCTGCGCGCAGCCTTTGATGGCGGCAACGGTTTCAAGGCCTCGATGGCCGCCTACGGGCACCGCATGCAGGGCCGCGGTGACTGGCTGCCGCCGTACCTGGCCGATGTCAGCGACGATGGCGCCGGTCGCCCGCAGTCGGAGTACCTCGGCGGCAGGACGGTCTACGGCGGCAGCAACCGTGGCCAGATCTACTTCGTGAACCCCGATGGCAGTTCCGCCCAGCGTCTGGCCAACTGCACGCCGCGACTCGGCTTCAGCGCCGAGTACGACCCCAACTGCTACGCCGGCAATGTGCAGGGCGCGCAGTCCTACCGCCATTCCCACTACGACAACGATCGCATGGGCGTCACCGCCGACGTCGAATGGCGGCAGACTTTCGGTGCGATCGACAACACGATCCGCGGTGGCCTGTGGGTGGAGAAGCTCGACCGTTCCGTGCGCCGCGACTGGCACCGCCTGCTCAACGTCGGCCAGGACATCGCCTTCGACCACCAGCCCTACTGGGTGCAGTTCGAAGACAAGTACAAGGTCGATGAGCAGATGTACTACGTCGAGGACGTGGCCCGCTTCGGTCCGTTCAGCGCGCGCCTCGGCGTGAAGCAGTTCTTCGTCGACCAGTCGCGTCGCCGTGTGATCGGCGCCGCCGAGAATGTGAAGTCCGATTCGAAGTCCGATCCGCTGCTGTCCACCGGCTTCACCTGGGCCCCGGGTGTGGAGGGCATGGAGCTGTTCGCCGGCTACTCGCAGAACTTCGCCGCGATCCCCTCCGGCGTGCTGGGTGAAACCGATCCGCAGCGCTTCCGCAACGTCGAACCGGAAACCGCCGACAACATCGAACTGGGCATGCGCATCAGCCGCTGGCCGCTGACCGCCTCGGTCACCCTGTACAACATCAAGTTCGACAACCGCATCGTCTACCTGCCGGCCGGCCTGGTCAGCGGCATCGACTACCTCGGCGAGACCGATGGCGTCTACGAGAACTTCGGCGGCGTGGAAAGCAATGGCCTGGAAGCGGCCTTCGGCTACGGCTGGGACAATGGCTGGCGCATCAATGCCGCCTACACCTACAACCGCTCCAAGTACCTGGGCAGCGGCAACGACGCGCGCGACAAGCAGCTGGGCATCGTCGACGGTGCCAAGGTGATCGGCCAGCCCGAGCAGATCCTGGTGGTGTCGGCCGACTGGCAGGGTGAGAACTGGAACTTCGGCCTGTCCGGTCGCTACCTCGGCGAGCGCTACCTGGATGCGGCCAATGTCAACAAACTGCCTTCGGCCACCGTGTTCAACGCCAACATCGGTTTCGACCTGCAGGGCCTGTCGCCGCGCCTGAAGGGCACGGGTGCCAACCTGGTGGTGAGCAACCTGACCGACAAGCGCTATCTTGCAGGGGTGGACGGCCGCGACAACGCCTTCATCGGCGCCCCGCGCACCGTCGGCATCTCCTTCCGCGTGGACTTGTGAGTGTGACCCTGTGACCGATACCGGCCGACGCCGACTGTTGCAGGCCGGCGTCGCCGCCGGCCTTTCGCCGCTGCTGCCCAGCATCGCCCGGGCAGCAGCGATCGCCCCTGCTTCGCGCACGCGCAGCCTGCAGGACCTGCAGCACATCGTGGTGTTCATGCAGGAGAACCGCTCGTTCGACCACTACTTCGGCACGTTGCCGGGCGTGCGTGGCTTCGGTGACCGTTTCGTTGCGCCGGCATCGCCGCTGCCCGGTGGCGACCACCCGCGCAGCCTGTGGTTGCAGCCCGATGCCAGCGGCCAGCGCGCGATCGCCCCTTTCCCATTGGATACCGCTGCGCACTTCGGCTACATGCGGGTGGAAGGCACGCCGCACACCTGGCCGGATGCACAGCAGGCGTGGGACCACGGACGCATGGCGCACTGGCCCAAGGCCAAGCAGAACCATTCGATGGGCTACTTCCAGCGCAGCGACATGCCGTTCCAGTTCGCCCTGGCCGATGCGTTCACCCTCTGCGATGCCTACCACTGCGCGATGCAGGCCGGCACCAACCCGAACCGCGTGTTCCTGTGGACCGGCCACAACGATGCCCAGGCCCGCGCAGGCGGCCCGGTGATCGCCAATTCCCACGACAATTTCCCCGAGCAGGGCAGCCATCCGGAGTCGTATCGCTGGACCAGCTATGTCGAGCGGCTGCAGCAGGCCGGCGTGTCCTGGCAGATCTACCAGGACATGGCCGACAACTTCACCGACAACCCGCTGGCCGGGTTCGAGGCCTTCCGCCAGGCACACCGCGGCGACCCGGGGCATGACCCGGAACTGCGCGCACGCGGCGTCAGCACACGTGGTCTGGCGCAGCTGCGCGAGGACGCGATCAACGGCCGCCTGCCGCAGGTCAGTTTCATCATCGCCGATGCGGCCGGCAGCGAGCATCCGGGGCCGTCCAGCCCCGCGCAGGGCGCCGCCTATACCGCGCGCCTGCTGGATGCATTGACCGCCGACCCGGAGGTGTGGAGTCGCACCGCCCTGCTGCTGATGTTCGATGAGAACGATGGCTTCTTCGACCATGTACCACCACCGGCACCACCCTCCCCGCTTGGCGATGGCTGGGCCGGTGCATCGGCGGTCAGCACCGAGGGCGAATACCACCGCAACCCGGCACCGGGCGACGAGAAATACGATGCCGCCGAGCTGCGCGGGCGCCCCTATGGGCTTGGCCCACGCGTCCCGTTGTATGTGATTTCACCGTGGAGCCGTGGCGGCTGGGTCGACTCGCAGGTGTATGACCACACTTCGGTGCTGCGTCTGATCGAGCGACGCTTCGGCGTGGCCGCGCCGGACATCTCGCCGTGGCGGCGTGCGGTCTGCGGTGATCTCAGCAACGCCTTCGACTTCGCCCAGCGCGACACGCGCCCCTTCACCAAGGCACTGCCGGATGTCACCGCCGTCGCAGCGCGCGCCGCCGCCCTGCCCGGCCGTACCGTGCCTGCGCTGCCCGATGGCCTGCATCCGGCCCGCCAGGAGCCGGGCGTGCGTCCGGCGCGGGCACTGCCCTATCGGCCACAGGTGCAGGCCACGTCGGTGGATGGCCAGGGCCTCACCCTGCAGCTGGCCAGCGATGGCGCCCCGGCCGTCCTGCATGTCTACGACCGCCTGCGCCTGGACGCCATCCCGCGCCGCTACACCGTGGCACCGGGTGCCCCGTTGCAGGATCGTTGGCCGCTGGATGCACAGGGTCGTTACGACCTCTGGCTGCTGGGGCCGAATGGATTCCATCGCCACTATCGCGGCGCGGGCACGCTCGCGCCGCTGCATGCACAGGTGGAACACGCGGACGGCCAGCTGCGGCTGGTGCTGCGCAATCCATCGCCTTCAGTTCGGAAGGTCCAGGTGCAGGGCGGTGCCTACGCGGGCCACATGCCCGTACAGGAACTGCAGCTGGTGGCCGGCGCGGAAACCGTCCTGGCCTGGGACCCGACACCGACCGCAGGCTGGTACGACCTGATCGTGCGCTCGGAGGGCGTCGAGCAACGCTTGGCCGGCCGTGCCGAAGATGGCCGCGCCGGCACCAGCGACCCCGCCATGGGCACCGCACCGTTGCGCTTCGAGCACGGCTGAAGGCACTTCCGTAGCGCCGGGCGCCTGCCCGGCCCTACACCGCAGGACAGCCGGCTCAGGCCTCCTGCAACCCCGGACGGCCGTGCTCCACTGCATAGCGCTTCCAGCTCTGCAGCGTGCCGTTCGGTCGCATGACCGTATCAAGGGTCTTCATGTCACCGATCCAGGCATCGCGGGTGACATCACACAGCACGTAACCGCGCTTGTCCGTCGTCGCCTTCAAGTGGGGGCTGTGCCGCAGCTGGTTCTCTGCATAGGCATCCACGCCCTGCCCGTCGGCGCCCGAGCTGATCGAGGTCGCCAGGAACTCGCTGGAGATCACCCCGGAATCGACGTTGTCCTGCACCAGGTCGCTGGCATAGTGACGGTGTGCATCGCCACAGGCGGTCACCACGTTGCCGAAGCCCACCTTCTGGATGTGATCAAGCAGGCGCCGGCGGCTGCACAGATAGCCGGACCACTGGTCATCGGAAGACTGCACCACGCCGTCCTTCTCGCGCATGTAATTGCCCAGTGAGACCTGGTGCGCGATCGCGTGCCAACGCGGCGCGGCATCGGCCAGGCCATCGAACAGCCATTGCTCCTGCTTCGCACCCACAATGCTGCGCACGGCAGATTCCACCTGTCCGCGCTGCGCCATGTCCACCTGCTTGCTGCGGTACTGGCGGGTATCAAGCAGGTGCAGGTCCAGCAGCGTGCCGTAACGCGCGCGACGGAACATCTGCATATGACCCTCGCGCGGGAACGACGAAGCGCGCAACGGCATGTTCTCGTAATACGCCTGGAACGCCTGTGCGCGGCGCAGCAGGAACAGTTCGCTGGGCGTACCGTCCTGGTCTTCGGCACCCGCCCAGTTGTTGTCCACTTCATGGTCGTCGAACGTCACGAACCACGGTGATGCGGCGTGCGCGGCCTGCAGGTCCGTATCGGTCTTGTACTGCGCGTAGCGGCGGCGATAGTCGTCGAGCGTATAGGTCTGTGGGCCAACGTGGTTGCGCAGGTTGGTGAACGGCTGACCGTTCATCTTGCGCACGCCGGGCTGGCTTTCGCCCTCGTAGATGTAGTCGCCGTAATGGAACACGAAATCGAGTGGTTCCTCGGCAATATGTCGCCACGCCGTGTAGTGCCCTTCTTCGAAATGCTGGCAGCCGGCCACCGCGAAGCGCACGCGCTTGATCGGCGCGTTCGCCGCAGGCAGGGTGTGGGTGCGCCCGATCGCACTGGCATGGCCTCCCACGGTGAAGCGGTACCAGTACGGCCGCCCAGGCAGCAGGCCATCCAGCTCCACGTGCAGCGCATGGCCCAGCTCGGGGTGGGCCAGCGAGGTTCCCTGCCTCACCACCTTGCGCATGGCCTCGTCAGCGGCCACCTGCCATCCCACCACCATCGGCCGGGTGGGCATGCCGCCACCGAACACCAAGGGCTCGGTGGCCAGCCGCGTCCACAACGCCATGCCGTCGGCTGACGGATCACCGGATGCCACGCCGAGGGTGAACGGCGTACTGGCAAAGCGCGGTGAAGCCAGAAGATTGCGTGGATTCAACGCCGCCGCATCGTTCTGCGCGGCCAGCGCGCGGGCGGTCCCGGCCCACGCCCCCAATGCGGAAAGACCCGACAGGGCAAGGAAGCGCCTGCGATTGATCGTATCCAAGACGGCCGCCCTCAGTTGTAGATGATGTGGAAGTAGAAGAAGCGACCGTAGTCATCGATCTCGGTGCGGAAGCGTCCGTTCGGACCGGTGCTGTAGGTCGGCTGGGTATTGAACAGGTTCTTCGCCTCGTACTTCAGCGTCACGTGCCTGCTGACCTTGTGGCTGAAGGCCAGGTTGAAGGTCATGTACGGGTCGTAATACGAGTCCAGCCACTGGGTATCGCCGAAGTCGACCAGCATGCGGCTGCGGTAGGTACCGGACACACGCAGCTGCGAGCTCTTCCACGGCATGCGCCAGATCACCGAGCCGTTCACCGACCAGTCCGGCTGGTACAGCAGGCGGTCGAGGCGGCGCTCGCTGCCATCGCTGATGCGGTAATTGGTCTGCCCGTCCAGGCGGGTGGCATTGAGGTACATGTCGAAGCGCTGGCGGCCCCACTGCAGATTGCGGTTTGCCACCGCGAACTCGACACCGCGCAGCGTCGACTCATCGGTGTTCATCGGCTGGGTGACGCGATAGCGGACGTCGCCGATGTTCTCGAACGTGGTCAAGGTATAGATGTCGTCCTCTATCACCTTGTCGAACAACGCGACCGACACCAGGCCGTTGTTGCCGTTGAAGTACAGGTCCCAGGCCAGGTCGATATTGGTCGAGCGGCGCGGCTGCAGCGAGGCATTGCCCTGCTTGATGGTGCAGAAGCCTCCGCCCAGCTCGTCATCGCCACAGCTGGTGCTGGTGGCCTGGGCGATGTTGCTGGGTGTCGGCCGGCCCAGCGTGCGGCTGGCGGAGAAACGCAGACGCTGGTTCTCGCTCAGCTTGAAGGTCGCATTCAATGACGGCAGCAGGTTGTTGTAGCCGCCGCTGCTCTTGCGGAATGCCGAGGTGTAGGTGGTACCGCCATCATCACTGAACGAGCTGAACGCATCGAAGGAGGTGTGGTCATAGCGCAGGCCGCCGATCAGCAGCAGCCGGTCCCAGGCGTAATGCGCCGAAACGTAGGCGTTGGCGATGTCTTCCACGTACTTGTAGTCGCTGGTGAAATCCGCATTCGGGTAGGCCGCATCGTTGTTGCCCAGCTTCGGGTACAGCTCGTCATGCCACTTGCGGTTGTCGATCAGCGGGAAGCCGGGGACGCTGCCAAGCAGCGTCGAACCGGGATACAGATAGTCGTTCAGGGTCGCGCTGGTCTTGTAGTAGTCGAAATCGATGTCCTGCCAGATCTTCAGGTGGCGATACTCGGCACCGGCGGCGAGACCGAAGCCGCGCGCATCGGCATCGATGTTGTAGCTGAAGTCGGCACGCAGGTTGTCAATGCTCTCCTTGGCGTCGCGCGGCGAGATGTAGGCCTGCGCGGGATTGAGCTTGAACGCCGAGCTGGTCAGCAGGCTGGAGTCCGACACACCCACCGCGTTCGGAAAGCCATGGCTGTCGTTGGCATAGTCGACGAACAGGTTGCTCGGGTACGCGCGTACGCCCCAGTAGACCTGGGTGTTGTGGAAGGTCTCTTCGGTGTGGCCGGCGCGCAGGGTCAGCCGCGAAAGGTCGCCGATATCCCAGTTGAAGCTGGCGATCGCACCGCGGTTGCTGCGGTCCCAGCGGTCATGGCGGTTCTTGATGTAGATGCTGTTGATCTGGGTGGTGCCGCCGTCCTCGGTCTGGTTGCGTATCGGGAACTTGGCATTGCCATACAGATCGGTCTTGTTCATCGTCGAGTTCTCGTAGAACCGGTACGAGTACAACAGCAGCGAGGCATAGAACGGATCATCCGACGGCTTCCATTCCAGCTTGGCCGAACCACCGAAGTTGGTGATGTAGTTGGTGTAGGTGCCGGTGCTGAAGTTGCCCGGCGCGCGCAGGCCGTTCCAGCCTTTCGCCTCGTCCGGGCCGGTGGTGCCATCGGTGAGGTACTTGCCGGCATCGTTGTAGTAATAGTTCGATTCGACCCAGCGCTTGACGCTGTTGCGCGAGCGCTGTTCATAGCGTGCGACAGCGACGATGCCGAACTGATCATCGGCACCGAACTGGTTGGAGAACACCGCCTTGGCGCTCTTGCCGAAGTGCCCCAGGGTCTTGTGGTCGCCACCCGCGCTGCGCCCCACGTTGGTCTCGGCCGTGGAATAGATGCCGGCCACGTCGGCGAACACATACTTGCCGGAGCGGTCAAAGGCACTGCGGCTGATGATGTCGATCACACCACCAATGGCATCCGGCGCCTGCTCGGCGCTGAAACTCTTGTAGATGTCCGTGCGGGTGCCGATGTCGCTGGGAATCAGCTGCAGGTTGTTCATGCGCTCGCCGGAGCCACTGCCACCCACGCTTGCGATCGCGATGCCGTCGATGGTCGTGTAGTTGAGATTGGCCTGCACACCGCGCACGGTCACATAGCGCGGCTCTCCCGCATCTTCCACCGCACTCAGCCCGGGCGCGGCCATCAGGCTCTCGGCCAGCGTCTCATCGCCGTAGCTGTCCATCTCATCGTAGATCACCGAATCCTTGATCACCGGCGAGGTTTTCTTCTGATCGATCACCTCATGGGCGGCGATCACCTTGATCGTTCCCAGGGTCGGAGCGACCACGGCTTGCGGCTGCTGCGGTGCCGGTGCGGCCCGCCTGGTTTCGCGCTGGGCCGGTGTCGCATCGATGGCGATCACGTTGCCGTCCAGCACCGTGTAGCGCAGGCCGGTGCGGGCCAGCAGCGTGTCCAGCGCCTGCTTGACGGTGGCGCCCCGCGGTACCGCGCCCGCCATCGGTGCATTGCCCGCGCCGGCATACAGGAACTGCACGCCGGAGCTGCGTGACAGCTGCTCCAGTGCCTGGCTCAATGGCTGCGCGGCGATCGCTGCAGTGACCTTGGTCTCAAGCCCGCTGGACGACACCGCCTGCGCATGTGCGCCCAGACAGGGAGACAAGGCCAGTACCACCGACAGATAGAGCTTCTTGCGCATCACGGTTCCTTGCAGGAGAGAGGACTGCTGCTGCCGCATCGGCATTCGACAGCGGCTTCTCCCAAGTAAGAGCCGGCATCGGCGGAAGTGGAGAACGCCGATTCGATGAATTTTTTCTGACAGCCCATCGCCCAACCGGGATCAGCGGCTGGAGACCCATACCGTGTCCTGTTCGCGACGAATGACGAAGCGCGCGTCCCGCTGCAGGAATGCCTGCAGCGCAGCAACCCGGTGCGCCTCCAGGCTGCCCGACAGGCGCGCCGCCCGCGCCACGTCATCGGTCACCTGTACCTGCACCTGGTTGTGCCGGTTGAACGCAGCAGCCACCTCGTCCAGGCGCTCATCACGGAACGACACCCGGCGCTGCTGCCAGTCCAGCAGCATGGACATCGGTATTTCCAGCGGCTGCACCGCATGGCTGAGATGATCGACCTGCACCACCCGCCCGGCAGGCAGCTGCGCCAGCCGGCGTTGCCCGTCACCAGCGGTCCAGACCTCCACCTCGCCGGATACCACGCCGATGCGCGTGCTCTGCAACCGGCGCGACACATCGAACACGGTGCCGATGTCACGGATCTGCAGATCACCGACCCGTACCTGGAAGGGCCGGCGATCCGCTGCGATATCAAATGTGGCCTCGCCCTGCAGCAGTTCGACGCGGCGGCTGAACCAGCCAATCTTCACCCGCAGACGGCTGTCTGCATTCAGCCGCACATGGGTCCGGTCAGCCAGCACCACCTCACGCAGTTGCCCGTGCCCGGCGACCAGCAACTGTTCGCGCGGCATCAGCCACGGCAGCAGACCGGCCACCAGCAACAGTCCGCACGCCACCGCAGCCACCCGCCTCCAGAGCGGCCGGCGCGTTCGTGTTGCAACCACGGCGCGCGGCGCGGGCACGGGCGCGGCAAACAACGGCACCACTTTCGCCGTTGCCTGCAGCATCGGCAGCACTGCCCTGCTTTCGTGTTGCTGCGCGTGCACCGACATCGCCGCGCCGACCTGCCGGTGCAGATGCAGGGCATGCAGGTACGCGCGCACGTGCTCGGGCGAGCCCTTCATCCACGCCATGAACTCGGCGCGCTGCGCAGCGCTCAGGTCACCCTCGCGGTTGCACAGGAACCAGTGCGCAGCCTGTTCGGCCACCCCGTCATCCATCGCTGCAGGCTCCTGCTGGTTCATCCGTCCTTCCCGGCGCCCAGCGCCTTCCTGCAGGCTTCCAGCCCCTTGCCGATGTGCTTGCGCACCATGTGCACCGACACGTCCAGCTGCGCCCCCACCTGATGGCAATCCAGTCCTTCGCGGTAGTGCAGCTCCATCACCCGCCGCGTCGTGGGCGGCAGTTGCGCGATGGCGCCACGGATACCGCTCCAGCGCTGCACCCGCTCGAAATCAGCCTCGATGTCCTCTTCGCTGCTGAGTACCTCGGCCAGCAGGTCGACGTCCTCGATCTGCGGCAGGCCGGAGCGCGAGCGTGCCTGTTCACGGGCCAGGTTGGCTGCCACCGCGAACAGATAGGCTTCAGGGTTCTCGATCGCCGCGGCGTCTTCGCCGGTGCTGCGCAGCAGGCGCAGGTAGACCTCCTGCGCCAGATCTTCGGCATCGGCAGCCTGTGAACCACGCCGAAGGAAGAAGCCACGCAGCAGGCGGCGCCGCAGGGCGTAGCTCTTCTCCCAGATCCTGACGCTGTTCACAACCGACCAACCACCCCGAGGCTGGAAAACCCAGCAGGGTGCACACCGACGATGACACCCGCATTGCAGCGGCGCCGGGCAAAGCGCAGGTTCGCGCAGACCCAATCGCCACCTGTCTACCGGCCAGCAGGTGCGCCGCCTACGCTTGTCTCCCCGGCAGCCACCAAGGCTGCCCCCGCGCCACGGCCCTGCCGGCGCGACTCCGCTCCAGAGCTGTCGCCCTGCCGGCGGTGTCGCGCAGATGCCGGCCGGCGCTCTCTGGAGACGCAGCATGAACCAGGCACACTTCCCTCTCGACGCTGATCCGCAGGAAACCCGCGAATGGCGCGAGTCCCTGCAGGCGGTGATCGAGGCCGGCGGCCGCCCCCGCGCGCACTATCTGCTGGACCAGCTCGATGCACTCGATGTGCAGCAGCATGGCGACCTGCACACCCGTGCGTGGACCGCCTACACCAACACGATTCCCCCCGAACGCCAGCCTGCCTACCCGGGTGACCTGGCCATCGAGCGGCGGTTGAACGCGATGATCCGCTGGAACGCCATGGTGATGGTGCTGCGTGCCGGCAGGCATTCCAATGTCGGCGGCCACATCGCCACTTACCAGTCCGCCGCGGTCATGTATGACGTGGGCTTCGATCACTTCTTCCGTGGCCGTACCGACACCTTCGACGGCGACATGATCTACATCCAGGGCCATTCCGCGCCGGGCATCTATGGCCGTGCGTTCGTGGAAGGCCGCATCAGTGCAGAGCAGATGGACAACTTCCGCCGAGAGGCTGGGCGCGAGGGCCTGTCTTCGTACCCGCACCCGCGATTGATGCCGGACTTCTGGCAGTTCCCCACCGTATCGATGGGCCTGGGTCCACTGACCGCGGCCTATCAGGCCCGTTACATGCGCTACCTGGAGTACCGCGGCTTGAAGCAGCACCAGGGCCGCAAGGTCTGGGCCTTCCTCGGTGATGGCGAAATGGACCAGCCCGAGTCGCTGGCGGCCATCTCGCTGGCCGGGCGCGAGCGACTGGACAACCTGGTGTTCGTGGTCAACTGCAACCTGCAGCGCCTGGACGGACCGGTGCGCGGCAACGCCAAAGTGATCCAGGAACTGGAAGGCGCCTTCCGCGCCGCCGGCTGGAACGTGATCAAGGTGATCTGGGGCAGTGGCTGGGACGACCTGCTGGCACGCGATCACAGCGGGCTGCTGCGCCAGCGCATGATGGAGTGCGTGGATGGCGACTACCAGACCTTCAAGTCGCAGAGCGGCGCCTACGTACGCGAACACTTCTTCGGGCGCTACCCGGAACTGCTGGCGCTGGTCGCGGACATGAGCGACGACGAGATCTGGGCGCTGGCGCGTGGTGGCCACGACCCGCAGAAGGTGTACGCCGCCTACCAGCAGGCAGTGAACACCAGCGGCCGGCCGACCGTGGTGCTGGCCAAGACGGTGAAGGGCTTCGGCATGGGCGAGGCCGGCGAAGGCCAGAACATCAATCACCAGTTGAAGAAGATGAGCGCCGATGCGGTACGCGCCTTCCGCGACCGTTTCGACCTGCCGATCAGCGATGAACAACTGGAAGAGATGCCGTACCTGCGCCCGCAACCGGGCAGCCCGGAGGCGATCTACTTCGCGCAGCGTCGCCAGGCGCAGGGTGGCCAGCTGCCGGCACGACTGGCACAGGTCGATCCGCTGCCGCTGCCGCCGCTGTCCACGTTCAACGTCCAGCTGCAGGGCAGTGGTGATCGCGGCCAGTCCACCACCATGGGCTTCGTGCGCATCCTCTCCACCCTGCTCAAGGACCCCGAGCTGGGCAGTCTGGTGATCCCGATCGTGCCCGATGAATCACGCACCTTCGGCATGGAAGGCCTGTTCCGCCAGATCGGCATCCATTCTTACCTCGGCCAGTTGTACACGCCGCAGGATGCTGGCCAGCTGAGCTATTACAAGGAAGCCAAGGATGGCCAGATCCTGCAGGAAGGCATCAACGAATCCGGCGCGATCTGTTCGTGGATCGCCGCCGGTACCGCGTACGCCAACCACGGCCTGGCCACGATTCCGTTCTACATCTTCTATTCGATGTTCGGCCTGCAGCGCGTCGGCGACCTGGCCTGGGCAGCGGCCGACGCGCGCACCCGTGGCTTCCTGCTTGGCGCCACCTCGGGCCGCACCACGCTGATGGGCGAAGGCCTGCAGCACGACGATGGCCACAGCCACGTGCTGTCTTCGGTGATTCCCAGCTGCGTGTCCTATGACCCGACCTACAATTTCGAGCTGGCGGTGATCATCCACGACGGCCTGCGCCGCATGTATGTGGAGCAGGAAGACATCTACTACTACATCACCCTGCTCAACGAGAACTACCCGCACCCGGCCCTGCCCGACGGCGCCGAAGCCGGCATCCTGAAGGGCCTCTATCTGCTGCGCCGCGCCGCGATCGATACGGTTGCGCAGCCGCGCGTGCAGTTGATGGGCAGTGGCTCGATCCTGCGCGAGGTGCTGGCCGCCGCCGATCTTCTGCAGCAGGATTTCGGTATCGGCAGCGATGTCTGGAGCGCCACCAGCCTGACCGAACTGCGCCGCGACGGCCTGGCCGTCGAGCGCTGGAATCTGCTGCACCCGGCCGACGAGCCGCGCGTTCCCTACGTGCAGCAGTGCCTGCAGGACCATGCCGGCCCGGTGGTGGTGGCGACCGATTACATGAAGATCGTCGGCGACCAGATCCGCCCCTTCATCAACGATCGTCGCTTCATCGCACTCGGCACCGATGGTTTCGGCCGCTCGGATACACGCGAATCGCTGCGGACGTTCTTCGAGGTCGATCGCTACTTCATCGTGCTGGCGGCACTGAAGGCCCTGGCCGACGACGGACATGTCGAACGGAACCTGCTGCAGCAGGCAATCGACCGCTACGGGATCGATACCGGCAAGCGCGATCCCGCCGCCGCATGACAGCGCAGCAACGGCATCCGCAGAGCACGCCTCTGCGGGTGTCGCTGCACTACACCGCTACGGCAACCGCTTGAACAGGTTGGTCTGCAGGATCGGCGTGCCGTCATGAGCGAAGAACGCCTTGGTTTCGGTCATCGTTGAACGGTCAGCGGCCACCGTATACACACGGGTGGACGCCGGCGCACCGTGATCGACCAGCTGCATCACCAGCGTGTTCGGCGCCGGCAGTTTCAGCGTCGCCTGGTTGGCACCGTAGCTGCCGGTCAGCGCCGCGGGCGTGCCGTCCAGCGCCAGCGTACCGTCGGATTTCATCGTCTTGCCATCCTGCAGGACGATATCCACGTGCGAGCTCCACCTGCCCGCGCCGGCATCCTTGAATTCCAGCACGACCTGTTGCGGACGCTGTGCTTCAGGCAGCGCGGACGTGGCGATATCCAGCGACCAGCGGCCCAGCAGCGGCGAGGACTTCGCGCTTTCAGCCAGGGCAGGCATCGCCTGCAGCAGGGCCACGGACAGCAACGCGACGGACAACAGCTTCATGCGAGGCTCCGTTCGAGTGAGGGAGGTGCTGCAGGTGCATTGTGGGGTACCAGCAAAAGCCGATGCTGCGCGCCAACGTCCGGTCGTGCAAGCGCTGGCCGATGTCCCCCTCCCCTCCGTCTTGTGACGCTGAATAGTTACGTTATAACATTTCACATTCTTTTCACGGAGTGTGTCATGCGTCGTCACCTGCTTGCTGCAGCCATCCTGTTCGTCGTCCACAACGCCCATGCCAGCGACGACCCCACCCTGCCCGCCGTCCAGGTCGAGGCAAGCAAGCCCTCCCGGATCGACAGCATCGTCACTGTCGAAGCCTCGCAGGCCCAGAACCGCACCCTCGGCGGCATGCTTGAACATGTCTCCGGCGTGCAGAACAGCGCCTTCGGGCCCAATGCCGGTGCGCCGGTCATCCGCAGCCTCAGCGGCAACCGCGTGCAGATCCTGGAAGACGGCCAGTCCATCCTCGGCATGAACGCCTTCAGCGGCGACATCAACATTCCGTTCGACCCGCTGTTCGTGCGCAGCGTCACCGTCAACAAATCCTCCGATACCGTCCGCTACGGCGGCAACGCCATCGGCGGCAGCGTCGACATCGATTCCGGCCTGATCTCGCGCACGATGGAGGACAAGGACCAGTCGATGGAGCTGGTCCTGCGCAAAGGTTTCAACGCGGCCGATGCGCAGGGCTTCCGCATGAACTTCAACAACCAGCGCAATGTCTCGACGAACCTGCAGGTCTCGCGGCAACGCATTTCGTACTACGACATTCCCGGCAACAGCAAGGCGGGCGTCTGCAACACCCGGCTGTTCCCGGCCACCGGCGGCGTCAATTCGGCACTGGCCGACAGCTGCCAGAAGGAAGCACGCGTCCAGCAGCTCTACAACAAGGCCTCGCAACCCTACATCGACCAGTTCATGACCGAGAACCCCGATTGGGCCGATGGTGATTTTTCCTTCTACACCAACAGTCCGACCTCGGTCTGGCAGCGCCGCACCTACATCAATCCGGTCAATCCGGCCTATGTCGCCGGCACGCCGTCGTACGTACAGAAGCAGATCAACAACGATGTGACCCCCGATTACCACCATCGGCTGGGCAACAGCTACTCACGCAGTTCTCAAGTGGCACTCGGTTCGACCTGGTTCTTCGATCGTGGTTACGTCGGCGTCAGCATCGATGCCAAGGACAGCGAATACGGTGTGCCGGGCTTCTCGATGCAGAACCTGTCCTTCGGTGCGAACCCTGCCGACGGCCTGCCGGTGGGCGTGGTGATCAAGCAGCAGCGCTACGCCCTGGAAGCGTTGCTGCGGGACCCGCTGCCTTACGTCGAACGTGCCGAACTGCGGGTTTCAAAACTGGACAACACCTCGGGCGAGCGCCTGGGCTCGACCAGGGCCAACGACTACGACTTCCAGAGCACCCAGGCCGAACTGCTGCTGGCACATCAACCCGTCGGGCCGCTCAGCGGCGTGCTCGGTCTGAGCCATCAGGCGCGCGACGTCACCGGCAGCGGCGCGCTGCGCTACCTGCCTGATGTGGAAACGCGCAGCAACGCGGTGTTCCTGAAGGAAACCCTCGACGTCGGCTGGGCATCCTTCGATGCCGGCGTCCGCCATGAACGCGTGGACCATGACCTGCAGCCCAGCCGCTTCAAGACCTCGCGCAATGCTGCCAACACCACGCTGCAGGACCGCTCCTATCGCCTCAACAGTTACAGCCTGGGTTCGTATGTCGGACTCGGCCCGCTGTTCGCCGCCAAGGTGCGCTATTCGTCTTCGCAGCGCGCACCGGAGATCAACGAGCTGTATGCCAGCAACGCGCACTATTCGGTGATGACCCAGGAAGAAGGCAACCAGAACCTGCAGCCGGAACGCGCGAAGAACCTGGAGCTGACCGGACTGTTCCACCTTGGCGGCTTCGCGCTGTCAGCCACCGCCTACCGGATGAAGTACGACAACTACCTCTACCAGGGCCACTCCGGCATGCAGATGGCCAACCGCCTGCCGCTGAAGTACTGGAAGCAGACCAACACCACGGTAAAGGGATTCGAGATCGATGCCTCGCAGGCGCTCGACCTTGGCGGCTACGGAACATTGAATCTGTCCGCCTTCGCCGACCTGGTCAGGAACCAGGCCGATCGCCCGGACACGCTGCGCGCGCACAACGACGGCGAGTACCTGCCGAACATGCCGACCAACCGCTATGGCGCCACCCTGCAATGGCAGCGCGACAGCTGGAAGCTACAAGTCTCCAGCACCTATTACGACAAGCAGAAGTACCTGGGCCGCAACGTCAGCGAAGAGATTCCGCTGGATGCATTCAACCTGGTCGATCTGCAGGTCAGCCGCGAACTACCGGTGCGCAATGCTTACATCGCGGGGATGGAGGTGTTCGTCAACGGCAGCAACCTTCTGGATGACGACGCCCGCCCACACAACTCGCCGTTGAAGTACATCGCACCGCTGCCCGGTCGCGGGTTCCAGGTCGGCGTGACCGTAAGGCTTTAAGGGACCGGAAAAGAAAAACGCCTGCAGATCGAGGATCTGCAGGCGCTTCTTTGTATCTGGCGGAGCGAGAGGGATTCGAACCCTCGATAGAGCTTTTGACCCTATACTCCCTTAGCAGGGGAGCCCCTTCAGCCGCTCGGGCATCGCTCCGGGGTTTTCTCCGCGTCTGGTGCGTTGCACCTCAGCGGGGCGTGAATCATAACGTTAATCACGCGCGAAGGTAAAGCCTTATTCCGCAGAATTTTCACCACCGGTGCTGCCGGCTTCGTCACCACGCTGGATGCGCTGGTAGATCTCTTCGCGATGCACAGCGACGTCCTTCGGCGCAGTGATGCCGATACGCACCTGGTTACCCTTGACGCCAAGCACGGTGACGCTCACCGAGTCACCGATCATCAGGGTTTCGCCGACGCGGCGAGTCAGGATCAACATTTTTTTAAGTCTCCATGGAACCGTGTGGAAGGGTATCCCCCACCGGCTTGACGCTCCGTCAAGAAGCGCGCCCACGACAAAGGGAAAAGATTCGCAATGGTACCGTCAGCCGTCCCGCTCCTACAAGGAGGGGGGACGGCAGGGGTTCATCACAGGCGGGGGCTGACCCATTCGACGACCGCAGCCAGCGCGGTGGCAAGGGCGGGCCCGTCCTCGCCACCACCCTGGGCGAGGTCCGGGCGTCCGCCGCCCTTGCCCCCGATCTGACCGGCGATATGGGACAACAGTTCCCCGGCCTTGACCTTGCCCATTGCACTGCCGTTCACGCCCGCGACCAGGGCTGCCTTGCCGTCCTGGGCACCGGCCAGCACGATCACCGCGTTGCCCAGCTGCTGCTTCAGGCGGTCCATGGCATCGCGCAGGGCCTTGGCATCGAAGCCTTCCAGGCGGACAGCGAGGACCTTCACGCCGGCGACCTCGACGGCCTGGCCGGACAGATCCGCCGTGGCGCCGGCAGCGACCTTGGCCTTCACGGCCTCCAGCTCGCGCTCCAGCTGCTTCTGGCGCAGGCCCAGCGCACGGATCTTTTCGACCACGTCGGCAGCGCTGCCACCCAGCAGTTCCGCGGCCTCGGCCAGGCGCGCCTCCTCGGCATCCACGTAGTCCAGCGCGCCCTGGCCGGTGACGGCCTCGATACGACGCACGCCGGCCGATACGCCGCCCTCGGAGGTGATCTTGAACAGACCGATGTCACCGGTCCGGTTGACGTGGGTACCACCACACAGCTCGGTGGAGTAGTCACCCATCTTCAGCACGCGCACGTTCTCGCCGTACTTCTCGCCGAACAGGGCCATCGCGCCGAAGTCCAGCGCTTCCTGCATGCCCATGTTGTGCACTTCGGCGGCATTGTTGGCGCGCACCTGCTGGTTGACCTTGCGCTCGATGATCGCCAGTTCCTCGGCGCTGATCGGCTGGAAATGCGAGAAGTCGAAGCGCAGGCGGTCCGGCGCCACCAGCGAGCCCTTCTGCTGCACGTGGGTGCCCAGCACTTCGCGCAGGGCAGCATGCAGCAGGTGGGTGGCCGAGTGGTTGAGGATGGTGGCGCCACGGCGCTCGCCATCGACCTGGCCGGACAGCACATCACCGATCTTCAGGCTGCCCTGGGTGAGCTTGCCGACGTGGCCATGGAACTGGCCCGCGAACTTCTGGGTGTCGCTCACCTGCATCTGCACGCCGGCAGCGGACAAGGTGCCGGTGTCACCGACCTGGCCGCCGGACTCGGCGTAGAACGGGGTCTGGCTGGTCAGCACGATGACCTCGTCACCGGCCTGGGCAGCGTCCACCGGGCGGCCATCCTTGAGGATCGCGACCACGTTGAGGCCATCGGCCTGCAGGCGGTCATAGCCGAGGAAGACGGTGGGCTTGAGCGTGGCGACCAGATCGGCCGACAGCGTCACGCCACCGCCGAACTTGCCGGCCGCACGCGCGGTCTCGCGCTGCGTCTCCATCGCGGCGTTGAAGCCGTCGATGTCCACGGTCAGGTCACGCTCGCGGGCGATGTCCTGGGTCAGGTCGAGCGGGAAGCCGTAGGTGTCGTACAGGCGGAACGCGTCCACGCCCGGGATCACGCCATTGCTGACCTTGGCCGCAACGTCGTCGAAGATCTTCATGCCCGAATCGAGGGTTTCGGCGAAACGCTCTTCTTCGGCCTGCAGTGCGCGCACGACGGTATCGGCCTGCGCCGGCAGTTCCGGATAGGCCTCGCCCATCTGCTCGACCAGGGTCGGCACCAGCTTGCTGAAGAACGGCTGGCGCACGCCCAGCATCCAGCCATGTCGCAGCGCGCGGCGGATGATCCGGCGCAGCACATAGCCGCGGCCTTCGTTGGACGGCAGCACGCCATCGACGATCAGGAACGAACAGGCGCGGATGTGGTCGGCGATCACCCGCAGCGACTTGTTTTCCAGATCGGCGGTGCCGGTCAGCTCCGATGCCTTGCGGATCAGCGCCTGGAACAGGTCGATCTCGTAGTTGGTATGCACGTGCTGCAGGATCGCGGCCAGGCGTTCCAGGCCCATGCCGGTATCCACGCACGGCGCCGGCAGCGGCATCAGCGTGCCGTCCTGCTGGCGATCGAACTGCATGAAGACCAGGTTCCAGATCTCGATGAAACGGTCGCCATCTTCGTCCGGCGAGCCCGGCGGGCCACCGGCGATATGGTCACCATGGTCGTAGAAGATCTCGGTGCAGGGACCGCACGGACCGGTATCGGCCATCTGCCAGAAGTTGTCCGAGGCGAACGGCGCACCCTTGTTGTCGCCGATGCGAACGATACGTTCTTCCGGAATACCGATCATGTCGCGCCACAGCGCGTAGGCCTCGTCGTCGGTCTGGTAGACCGTGACCAGCAGGCGCTCGGCCGGCAGCTTCCAGACCTGGGTCAGCAGCTCCCAGGCCCAGGCGATCGCATCCTTCTTGAAGTAATCGCCGAAGGACCAGTTGCCCAGCATTTCGAAGAAGGTGTGATGGCGGGCGGTGTAGCCCACCTGGTCGAGATCGTTGTGCTTGCCACCGGCACGCAGGCAACGCTGGACGTCGGCCGCGCGCACGTAGCTGCGCTTTTCCGCGCCCAGGAACACGTCCTTGAACTGCACCATGCCGGAGTTGGTGAACAGCAGGGTCGGATCGTTGCCCGGCACCAGCGGCGCCGACGGCACGATGGTGTGGCCTTTGCCCTTGAAGAACTCAAGGAAGTCGCTGCGGATCTGGGATGTCGTGAATTTGGCGGATGCGTTCATGGGGGCTGGCAGTCTGCGGGCCGGGGCCCGTGCCGCCGGCCGCAGTGGCCAGGGTCGAACGGACCGCCGAAACCCCAAAGGGTATCAGGCCCGGCGCCATCAGTCTCAGTCGTCCGGATCGTAACGGGTCGCACGGCGGATGCTGTCGCCATCAAAGCCCCGGCGAGCCAGCAGATCGGCGGCCTTGCGACGCTGCGCCAGGTCCTGCGGGCCAGCCTCACCGAAGCGGCGACGGACCAGATCCCGGGCGTTCTCCGTCCAGTCGCCTTCAAAGGTCTCCATGGCGGCAGCGATCTGCTCGCTGTCCAGTCCATGGGTGCCCAGTTCGGCACGCACATGGATGGGGCCGTAGCCGGTATTGGCGCGCATGCGCACCAGATTTTCGGCAAACCGGGTGTCGTCCTGCCAGCCAGCCTCGGTCAGCTTGTCGACCGCGGCCTGCGCCGCCTCGCCCTCGATACCCCGGGAGGTCAGCTTGCGGGTCAACTCCTTGCGCGAATGCTCACGCCGCACCAGCAACCCCAGGGCACGCTGGACGGGCGTCTGTTCGCGTACGCGGCGCTTGCGGCCGGGTTCCGGGGCGTCGGAATCGTTCATGCTCGCCTTCAATCAAATGCGCCGTCCCTGGCGCGTCCCCCGTCGGGGAAACCGAATCTGCAGGACAGGGCGACGTCACTGACGGCGCCGCCCTGCCCCACAGCAAGCCTTACTCGTCGTCGCCTTCGTATTCGCCTTCTTCACGGACGGCTTCGGTCGGCTGGAACTTTTCGCGCAGCTCGGCCTCGAGCTTGGCGGCAACCTGCGGGTTGTCGCGCAGATAGCCACGGGCGTTGTCCTTGCCCTGGCCGATGCGCTCTTCACCGTAGCTGTACCAGGCACCGGCCTTCTCGACCAGCTTGGCCTCCACGCCCATATCGATCAGTTCGCCTTCGCGGCTGATGCCTTCGCCGTACAGGATCTCGGTGATGACCTGCTTGAACGGCGGCGCCAGCTTGTTCTTGACGACCTTGATCTTGGTCTGGTTGCCGATGATCTCGTCGCCCTTCTTGATCGCACCGATACGGCGGATGTCCAGGCGCACCGAGGCATAGAACTTCAGCGCGTTGCCGCCGGTGGTCACTTCCGGGCTCTGGCCCGGCATCATCACACCGATCTTCATGCGCAGCTGGTTGATGAACACCACCAGCGTGTTGGAACGCTTGATGTTGCCGGTCAGCTTGCGCAGCGCCTGGCTCATCAGACGGGCCTGCAGACCTGGCAGCTGGTCTCCCATCTCGCCTTCGATTTCAGCCTTCGGGGTCAATGCGGCGACCGAGTCGACCACCAGGATGTCCACCGAACCGGAACGGACCAGCATGTCGGCGATTTCAAGCGCCTGCTCACCGGTATCCGGCTGCGACAGCAGCAGATCGTCGACGTTGACGCCCAGCTTGCCAGCGTAGATCGGGTCCAGCGCATGCTCGGCATCAATGAAGGCCGCCGTACCACCCAGCTTCTGGCACTCGGCGATGGCCTGCAGGGTCAACGTGGTCTTGCCGGAGGATTCCGGGCCGTAGATTTCCACGACGCGCCCCTTGGGCAGGCCACCAATGCCCAATGCGATATCCAGCATCAGAGAACCGGTCGGAATCGCCTCGACAGGCTCGACCACACGGTCGCCCATGCGCATCACCGAGCCCTTGCCGAACTGCTTTTCAATCTGGCCCAGAGCTGCAGCGAGGGCGCGCTTCTTGTTCTCGTCCATCGGATTGGTCCTTGCAGAGGTCACGTCGTTGGAGGTGCTGTCTTTGGAAGTCTTCTTGGCCATGGGTTCACTTTAAGGCTGGCGTATCGCACAGGCTGAGATTCTGCCCGGCGTTCGGAAAAAAATTATCGGACATCCGTACCAACCTCAGCAGAACCAGAGAATCGCCACAAAAGACCGCGGGAATTACAGGATGAATCGTCAACGGTTTGGTCGCAGCAGCCCGCAGTACAGGCCCTCGATCGAGAAATCCTGGTCAGGAAGCACGTCAATCGGTTTGTAATCGGGATTGCGCGGCAGCAGGCGGATCCGGTCCTTGGCGATTTTCAACAGCTTGACGGTGATCTCGTCATCGATGCGCGCCACCACGATCTGCCCGGAATGGGCGTCGCGGGTGCGGTGCACGCCGATCAGGTCGCCGTCGAAGATGCCTTCATCGATCATTGAATCGCCCTGCACTTTCAGCAGGTAGTCCGGCGCCGGCGAGAAGAACACCCGGTCCAGCACCACGAAATCATCCGAGCCGATGTCGGCGCCGATCGGCAGACCCGCCGCGACCCGACCCAGGATCGGCAGGCGCAGGACGCTGTCGGGCAGCCCCGGCTCGGCGAGCTTTTCCACCGGTGGCGCCTGCACCAGACGAATGCCGCGGGCCTGGCCCGGTACACGGCGGATCGCCCCGGCCTGCTCCAGCGCCTCCAGGTGGTACTGCGCTGCTCGCACCCCCTTGAAGCCGAAGGCACGTGCGATTTCAGTCTGCGACGGCGGTGCGCCTTCGCTCTCGATACGCTCGGCGATCAACTGCAGGATCGCCTGCTGGGTGTCGGTCAGGTCCATGGTTAGTAGTATTACTACTAACATCCGGGACTGCAAGTGCCGGGGGCGATTGCGGGAAGCGCGAATACCGCCGGGCATGGCCCGGCGCTACCGGGAATGCGACGTGACGGGTCGGCGGTGGCGGAAGCGAAAGCAGCCGACCAGCGGGCGGCTCTACAGGAATCGCTGCGCGACTCCGCGGTTCCCGGCGGGAATCACCGCGGCAAGCGCACTACGTGTGCTTGCCGCTGCGCCAGATCGAGAACAGGATCCACACCCCGCAGAACCCTGCGCCGATGAAACCGCACACGCCCAGCGCCAGCAGCCAACGGCTGGAAACGCCTCCTACGCTGTGCATCACGATCGAGGAGCCGATGATCAAGGCTGCCGTGACGATCCCCATCACCAGCCGGTTCGCGGCGCGATTGACCTGGTCGCCGAAGCCCTGCAGCGCGCTGGTCTCGACCTTCAGCTGCAGGCGGCCCCGGCGCGCAGCCTGCACCAGCTTGCGCAGATCCCGCGGCAATTCACCGGCAAAGTCGATCATGCCCAGCAGACTGCGGCGGCCACGCTTGAACAGCGCCCGCGGCGCATAGCGCTGCAATACCACCCGCTCCAGGAACGGGCGCGCGGCGCTGGCCATGTCGAAATCCGGGTCCAACTGGCGGCCCATGCCCTCCAGGGTCAGGAAGGCCTTGATCATCAATGCCAGATCCGCCGGCAGGGTCAGGTTGTAGCTGCGCAGCAGCTGGGTGATGTCGCCCAGCATCAGGCCGATGCGCAGGTCCTTCAGCGGCACGCCACGGTACTGGTCGACGAACAGGCTGATGTCGTGCTGCAACCGGTTCTCGTCCACTTCCACGCCGCCCGCCCAGTCCAGCAGCACATCGGCCACGCCCTGCGGGTCCTGTTCCACCAGACCATGCAGCAGCTGCGCGACCTGGAATCGGCGCACCTCCGACAAGGCGCCGACCATGCCGAAATCGATCACGCCGATGCGGCCATCGCGCAGGTAGATGATGTTGCCCGGGTGCGGATCGGCGTGGAAGCTGCCGTCCTCCAGCACCATCTTCAATACGATGTCGGCACCACGCCGGGCCAGTTCACGGCGGTCGAGGCCGGCCGCATCGACGCCGGCCAGATCACGCCCCGCAATGCCGTCGACGAAGTCCTGCACGTTCAGGCTTTCGCAGGTCCATTGCCAGTGCACCGCCGGAATCAGGATGTCGTCCCGCCCTTCGAAGTTGCGCGCGATGCGCTCGGCATTGCGGCACTCCGCGGCGAAATCCAGCTCGCGCCGCAGCGACACGGTGAACTGCTGCACCACCTCGGCGGGCCGGTAGCGGCGCAGGTCCGGCAGGCGGGCTTCAACGATCTCGGCCAGCCGTGCCAGCAACCGCAGGTCGGCTTCAACCACGTCACGGATACCCGGGCGACGCACCTTCAACACCACTTCGCGGCCATCGCGCAGCCGCGCACGGTGGGCCTGGGCCAACGATGCAGCGGCCATCGGGCTTTCATCAAGGAAGGCGAACACCTGCGACGGCGGTGCACCGAGGTCGGCCTCCAGCTGGTCGCGGATCTTCTCGTAGGGCAATGCAGGGACCGCGTTCTGCAGCTCGGAGAGTTCGGCGATCCAGTCCGGCGGCAGCAGGTCGACGCGGGTGGCGAGCACCTGGCCCAGCTTCACGAAGGTCGGCCCAAGCTCCTGCAGGGCGCTGCGCACGCGCACTGGCGCGGTCATCCGCAGCATCTCCTGCCGCTCCTCGTTCCAGTGCAGCAGGCGGCCAGTACGTTCCAGCACCGTGGCCAGGCCGATGCGCCGCACGACGTCGCCGAAGCCGTAGCGGATCAGGACGGCGGCGATTTCCTGCAGCCTACCAAGGTCACGGACGGTGCCCAGCGTCTCCCACATCGTTGCCTACTCCGGTTGATTGCCGGAGCAGCATGTCACAGCTGGGCGTCGATACCGTGCAATGCCGCCGCTACGGTCTGCCGGCGGATGGCTTCGCGGTCACCGTCGAACTGGAACAGCTCGGCACGCGCATAGCCGCCGCGGCGCTTCCAGCCGATCCAGACACTGCCGACCGGCTTGTCCGGGCTGCCACCGCCCGGACCTGCGATGCCGGTGACCGCCACCGCGATGCCGGCGCCGGAATTGACCAGCGCCCCGGACACCATCTCCAGCACGGCTTCGCGGCTGACCGCACCGAACTGTTCCAGTGTCTGCGCGCGCACACCGAGCAGGCGCTGCTTGGCTTCGTAGCTGTAAACCACCATGCCGCAATCGAAGAACGCCGAGGAACCGGCGATGTCGGTCATGCACTTGGCGATCCAGCCACCGCTGCAGCTTTCAGCAGTCACCAGTTGCAGCGAAGCCTGCTGCAGGCGCTGGCCCAGCGCAGCGGCCTGGGCGTTGAGTTCGGCGTCGGTCGGGAAGGCCATCGGGGTAGCTGAAAGGTGAAGAACCTGCACGTTGTACCGCAGATCGCAAGGTGGTGTCGCGGCACGGGCCCGCGGGAGCTGCCGGCCAGCGGCCGGCACTACCTCACCATTCGGGCAGCTTTTCCGGCAGCAGGGCCCGGATCGGCTCGCCATCGGCGCTGGCCGCCAGCTTCTCGGCCTCGGCGATGGGAAGATCGACCTGCAACAGCCAGCCCTCGTCATCAGCCTGTTCACTGCGGACCACCTCCAGCTGGTGCAGGCGCGCGCGCAGGCGGCCGGCGCTGGGCGGCAGGCGCAGCTCGCCGGTGACGTGCTGCAGCCCCAAGCGCTTGCCGAGCACGGCCTGCAACAGCTCGATGCCCTGCCCGTCGCGTGCGGAAATCCACACCCGCTCACGCCGCGATTCATCCGGCACGCCGTCCTGGCCGTCGTGGCGCACATCGGCACCCTCGATGCGGTCGATCTTGTTGAACACCAGCAACTGCGGCAGGTCGCCGGCACCGACGGCGGTCAGCACTTCGTCGACCTGGGCGATGCGCTCCTCGCGGTGCGGATCGGCGGCATCGACAAGGTGCAGCAGGAAATCCGCTTCCCGCGCTTCGGACAGGGTCGAGCGAAAGGCCGCCACCAGGTCATGCGGCAGGTCGCGTACGAAACCTACCGTATCGGCCAGCACCACGTTGCCACCGGGCACGGCTATCCGGCGCACGGTCGGATCCAGGGTGGCGAACAGCTGGTCAGCCGCATAGGCCTCGGCGCCGGTCATCGCATTGAACAAGGTCGATTTGCCGGCATTGGTGTAGCCCACCAGGGCGACGCGCGGCAATTCGCTGCGCACCCGCGCACGGCGCATCTGGGTGCGCTGTACTTCGACTTTTTCCAGCCGCTTCTGCAGCTGTTCAACCCGCTTCTGCAGCAGGCGACGATCGGTTTCCAGCTGGGTTTCACCCGGGCCGCGCAGACCGATCGAACCACCACGCTGGCGCTCCAGATGGGTCCAGCCACGCACCAGGCGGGTCGCCATATGGCGCAGCTGGGCCAGCTCGACCTGCAGCTTGCCTTCATGGCTGCGCGCACGCTGGGCAAAGATGTCCAAGATCAGACCGGTACGGTCGATCACCCGGCGCTCCAGGAAACGTTCCAGATTGCGTTCCTGGCCCGGGCTCAACGCGTGGTTGACCAGGATCAGGTCTGCTCCGGTTGCTTCGGCGGCGGCCTTGATCTCATCCAGCTTGCCGCTGCCGAGCAGGGTCGATGGATTGGGACGATCCAGGCGCGCGGTGATGGTCACCGCGATGCTGGCCCCAGCCGAGCGGGCCAGATCACCGAATTCTTCCAGCACATCGTCTTCCAGCTTGCCGAAATGCGGCTGGATCAACAGGGCGTGTTCGCCCTTTTTCGAGCGGTCAAACATTCACCGCTCCAACATCATTCGTCTGCTTCATCACCCGCCTGACCATCCTCACCTGATTGCACGTACCCACCACCCGGGCCGACCTTGACGTTGCGCGCCGGCACGACGGTGGAAATGGCGTGCTTGTAGACCATCTGACTGACGGTGTTGCGCAGCAGGACCACGAACTGATCGAACGATTCGATCGTGCCCTGCAGCTTGATGCCGTTGACCAGGTACACCGAAACCGGCACGCGTTCGCGCCGCAGTGCATTCAAGAAAGGATCCTGCAGCGATTGCCCCTTGGACATTGCACACTCCTGATTATTGTTCTTATTGGTAGCCGGCGGTCGCCGCGGCCCCCGAGCCGCTTGCCGGCCCATGATGGTACACGGCCAGCGTCGGTTCAGCGTGCAACGAAGGTCGACACCGCGCCTGCCAGGCGCTCCCCATCCATATGGGGGTCGAACCAGCGTGCATCAAGCTCGCCGCGCAGCCAGGTCAGCTGGCGCTTGGCCAGTTGCCGGGTGGCGAAAATGGACTTGTCACGGAAGCGGGCCTGGTCCCCCTCGCCGTCCAGGTACTCCCAGGCCTGGCGATACCCCACCGCGCGGACGGCGGGGAGGTCCAGCGGCGCGGCGACCGCCTGCATGTCCGGCAACGCACGCAGGGCGCGCACTTCGTCGAGAAAGCCGTGGGCGAGCATGGCGTCGAAGCGGGCCTCGATGCGCTGGTGCAGCACGGCGCGGTCGCGCGGCGCCAGAATCAGCTTCAATGTACGCACCGGCAACGGGGCTACGCCGGGGCGGCGCTGCCATTCACTGATCGGCGTGCCGGTCAGGCGGTAGACCTCCAGCGCCCGCTGGATGCGTTGCGGGTCGGTGGCATGGATGCGCGCGGCGGCGGCGGGATCAACCGTGGCCAGTTCGGCGTGCAGGGCCGCCCAGCCACGCTCGGCGGCCTCGGCGCTCAACGCGTCGCGCATCGCCGGATCGGCCTCCGGCATCGGCGACAGCCCCTGCAGCAGCGCACGGAAGTACAGGCCGGTGCCGCCGGCCAGGATCGGCGTCTTGCCCCGGGCAACGATGTCGGCCACCACGCGGCCGGCGTCGGCAGCGAACTCGGCGGCCGAATAGGTCTGCCAGGGATCGCGCAGGTCCAGCAGGTGGTGCGGTGCCTGCGCACGTTCGCCGGCATCAGGCTTGGCCGAACCGATATCCAGCCCGCGATAGACCAGCGCCGAATCGACGCTGACGATTTCGCCATCCAGCTGCTGCGCCAGTGCGATCGCGGTGGCGGTCTTGCCGCTGGCGGTCGGCCCCATCACGGCGATCGCCAGCGGCCGCTGATCGACGGCCATCAGTCTTCGTCCGGCCAGCGGAGGCTCGGTTTAGCATCCACCCGGACAGCAGGCACCGCGTCGACCGCCTGCCAGACCTTCAACGCATCGACCGTCGCTGCCACATCGTGCACACGCACGATACGGGCACCGCGCTGCACGGCAATGAGGTGTGCGGCCACCGACGCAGCGACCCGCTCTGCCGGTGACTCGCGACCGGTCAGCTCGCCCAGGCTGCGTTTGCGCGACAGCCCGGCCAGCATCGGCACACCCAGCTCGAGAAAACGCTCGGAACGGGCCAGCAGGGTGATGTTGTGCGCGGTGGTCTTGCCGAAGCCGAAGCCGAGGTCGATCAGCAGATTCTTCTTGGCGATGCCGGCCATCTCGGCGGCGAACAGGCGCTGCACCAGGAAGCCATGGACCTCGGTGACGACATCGTCGTACTGCGGGTCGGCCTGCATGTGGCCCGGCTCGCCCTGCATGTGCATCAGCACCACCGGCACGCCAGTGTCTGCCGCGGCCTGCAGCGCACCGTCCTGGCGCAGGCCGAAGATGTCATTGATCATCCCGGCGCCTGCAGCCACTGCGGCACGCATCACCTCCGGCTTGAAGGTGTCGATGCTGATCGGCACCGATGTACGCGCCGCCAGCTGCTCGATGACCGGCACGACCCGACGCAGCTCTTCGTCGATCGACACCGGCGCCGCGCCCGGGCGGGTGGATTCGCCGCCGATGTCGAGCAGGTCGGCGCCCTCCTCCACCAGCTTCAGGCCATGCGCGACCGCCGCTTCGGTGGTGTCATGGGCACCGCCGTCGGAGAACGAATCGGGGGTGACGTTGACGATCCCCATGACCCGGGCACGGTCCAGGCGCAGGATGCGGCCGGCGCAATCGAGCTGGGGAGAGATATCGAACATGGCAGATCCTGCGGTCAACGAAGGGTAGTTTACGGCGGCAGGGCGGCGCCCTGCACCCGCAGAGGCCAGGTCTGGAGCAACAGCAATAGCGGGTTTTCGTGGGATGGCGGGGTGGGTCCGGTTGCGGGGGACGCCGTGAATCCCCAGACCTGCCCAGCCGCTGGCGGCTGTGCGTTCGGGCGCTTGCGAAGCAGTGCTTCGCAAGCAAAGCGCCCTCACCCATGGAGGCTTGGCCGCGGCATCCATGCCGCGGACACCCCCGCAATCGGACCCACCCCGCCTTCGACAGTTTCCCGGTGCCCGGTAAATCCACGCCATGCGTGGATGAATCTCCATTGGAATCGAATATCTCGACAATTGAACGAAGAGCATCCACGCATGGCGTGGATCTACGTGTCGACCAAGGTCGACACCTACCAACAGCAGCCCAACAGCAGCGGGGAATCGTCGAAGGCGGGGGCGGGGGGGGG
>NZ_JBHZOP010000105.1:0-12796 GCF_042787595.1 Stenotrophomonas sp. YIM B13575
CGCCGGGCCATGCCCGGCGTTCGAGGGGCGAGGTGATATCCATCCGCCGGGCATGGCCCGGCGCTACCGTTGAGCCCCGCTCAGGCGTGGAAGACGTCGTTGGCAGGCGGCGACTGCGGAACCGGCGGTGCGCCGCGGCTGCCGCGATGCACGAACATCTGCTTCCAGGCCGCATAGACCGCGCCGACATACAGCGGCATCAGCACCGTGGTGAACACCAGCTGCGCAATGAATGCCGCCGCCAATGGGCCGCCGATCAGCATGCCGAGCTGGACCACGATCACGAACAGCACGTAGACGCAGAACGCGGCGATCAGGCCGAGCACGGTGAACACGGCAGTGGCGCCGATGTTCTCGATGCAGCCCTGCAGGCTCAGGCGCAGCGCGTGCATGCCGCTCTGGCGGTCGAACACCACCAGTGCCGGCTGGGTGAACATCGCCAGGGTCAGCGCCACGGCGGTGCAGAACACCAGCAGCATCCACAGCGCGATGCGCTGCGCCGGCAGGTTGGCGACCAGTTCGGCGGCGGTTTCCGGGCTGATCTGCTGCCCGCTGCGGCCGAGTTCCTGCATCTTGGTCATGGTGTCGCTGAAGGCGGTGAAGCCCTCGCGGCCGATCATCAGGTACAGCAGCGCGCCCAGCAGCAGCACGGCCAGCACCTGGATCGCCAGCGGCACCAGCAGGTGGCTGACACGACGATCGCGGATCGGCTGCAGCAGATGGGTGGCCAGGCCGGGACGGCCCTGGTCGATCTCACCCATGGCGTACAGCATGCCGCCGAACATCACCGGTGAAATCACCAGCGTCATCATCTGCAGGGCCAGGCCGGCGGTGCCGGGCAGCATCGTCCCCAGAAGGGTGACCACCCAGTTCACCAGCAGCCAGGTCAGGCCGATCCGGGCCAGCTGCAGCGGCGCACGCCGATACAGCGAGAACGTATCCAGCAACCACTGGGCGCCCGCCGAGGCTGGCAGCTTGCGAATCTCTTTCATGGACATCCGGGGAGGGACAGGAGGGGCCGGGCGGTGTGCCCGTGCCGCCGATTATCCCTGTTTTGCCACCGGCTGGGCTGAAGACAGCCGGGCCTGGCGGACAAAGCGCCGCAACAGCTGGCGGGCCAGCGGGGCGGCGCTGACCGCGCGCTCGATGCTGCGCGCACAACCACCATGTCGGCCGATGCAGTCGGCGCGCGCGCGCACGTAGCCACGCATGTGGTGGGTGGCGAATTCCGGATGGAACTGCACGCCCCAGGCCTGGCGGCCCCAGCGGAAGGCGTGGCAGCCATCCAGCGGCGAGCGTGCCAGCACGGCGGCACCTTCAGGCACGCGCAGCACGGTCTGCAGATGGGTGGCGTGGGCCGCGAAGTGGCTCGGCAGGCCCTGGAACAAGGGGTCCTGCGCGGCCTGCGGGTCCAGTGCCAGTTCAATCGTTCCCGATTCGCGCCCGGCGGGGTTGTAGGCCACCTCGCCGCCAAGCGCGTGGGCCAGCAGCTGGTGGCCGTAGCAGATGCCGAACACCGGCACGTCGTCGTGCGCGGTCTGCCGCAGCCAGGCGGCACTGCGCTCGCTCCATTCGGCGTGGTCGGTGACGAAGGCGGCCGAGCCGGTTACCAGCACGCCGGCGAAGTCGCGCGGATCGGGCAGGTCGGCGCCATGCTCGACGTCGACCACCACGGTCTGGTGTTCTTCCAGGCCGGCGGCCACCCGGATCCAGTGCGGAAAGCGCCCGTAACGGCGCAGCGACGGCACGGGGCGGCCGGTTTCAAGGATCAGGAAGGGCGCTGGATTCATCCGGGGGAGGCAGTACGGACAGGACTTCCTCGATTGTAGTCAGCCCCTGTGCCACCTTTTCAAGCCCGGCCTGGCGCAGGGTTCGCACGCCTTCAGCACGCGCGGCACGGTTGAAACCGGCCAGATCCATGTCCGCACGGATCAGCCCGCGCAGGCGCGAGCCCAATGGCAGCAACTCATACAGGCCGATGCGGCCGAGGAATCCGGTGCGCCGGCACTCCAGGCAACCGACCGGCCGACAGGGCGTGGCGGCATCTGGATATGCAGCTTCGCTATCAGCCAGCACCGCCCAATCGGCCCTGCCGAGGGTGTGCGGCTGCTTGCAGTGCGGGCACAGGGTGCGCACCAGGCGCTGGGCGAGGATGCCGTTGACGGTGGATGACAGCAGGTAATGCGGCACGCCCAGGTCGAGCAGGCGGGTGATGGCCGAGGGCGCATCGTTGGTGTGCAGGGTGGACAGCACCAGGTGGCCGGTCAGCGAGGCCTGCACCGCCATCTGCGCGGTTTCCAGGTCGCGGATCTCGCCGATCATGATGATGTCCGGGTCCTGCCGCAGCAGGGTGCGCACACCGCTGGCGAAGTCCAGGTCGATGTTGGTCTGCACCTGCATCTGGTTGAATTCCGGCGCGATCATCTCGATCGGGTCTTCCACCGTGCACACGTTGACGTCCGGCGTGGCCAGCCGCTTCAGGGTGGAATACAGGGTGGTGGTCTTGCCCGAACCGGTCGGGCCGGTGACCAGCACGATGCCGTGCGGGCGCTCGACCAGGGCGGTCCAGCCGGCGGCCTCCTGCGGGCTGAAGCCGAGCTGGTCGATGCTCTTGAAGGCCGCTTCCGGGTCGAAGATGCGCATCACGCACTTTTCGCCGAAGGCGGTCGGCATGGTCGACAGGCGCATTTCCACTTCACGGCCGCCGGGCGAGCGGGTCTTGATGCGACCATCCTGCGGGCGCCGGCGCTCGGCCAGGTCCATGCGTCCGAGCACCTTGATACGGCTGACCACGGCGGTCATCACCGCCGGTGGCACTTCGAACACCTTGTGCAGCACGCCGTCGATGCGGAAGCGCATGCGGCCCATTTCGCGGCGGGGCTCCAGGTGGATGTCCGACGCGCGCTGCTCGTAGGCGTACTGCAGCAGCCAGTCGACGATGTGCACGATGTGCTGGTCGTCGGCATTGACGTCGCCGGTGCGGCCCAGTTCGACCAGCTGCTCGAAGCTGGGCAGGGTGGTGTTGGCCTCGCCACGCACGTCGCCACGGGCACCGCGCACCGAGCGGGTGACGCCGAAGAACTCCATCGTGTAACGGTGCAGGTCGAGCGGATTGACCACCGCCAGCTCGATGCGCAGGCGGGTCAGGTGCTGCAGGTCGCGCAGCCATTCCTGTGCCAGCGGCTCGCTGGTGGCCACCAGCACGCGTTCGCCATCCACCGCCAGCGGCAGGAAGCGATGCCGGCGCGCATAGGCGTGCGAGGCCACGGCGGTGACCGAGGCGACGTCGACCCGGGTTGGATCGATGCGCAGGTAGCGGCTGCCGGTGCGCTGGGCCAGCCACTCGGTAAGGCGCTCCAGATTGAGATCGCCGCCGTCGCTGGCAGCCAGCTTGAGGTTGGACAGCAGCACCAGCGGATGTACTTCACTGGCATTGCGAGCGCCCTGCGCGGAAAAACGGATGCGCTCGCGCTCGTGCGCGGCCACCACGCCATCGGCCAGCAGGGCCGCCGCAACCTGTTCGAACTGCAGGCGACCGGGCGGCAATGGCACCGCACCAGGCTCGCCGGGCGTGCCCGTGGGCAGCCGATGTTCCATCCACCTGCTCCTTCCGGGTACGGAATGCCCCGCAGGTCGGCCGTTATACTAGCGCACCCCTTTGCCGGCCAAGACTCGTCCGCATGTCCGCGACCCCGACCGTTCCGATCACCTTCCAGGGCCTGATCCAGACCCTGAACCAGTTCTGGGCCCAGCAGGGCTGCGTGCTCATCCAGCCGCTCGACCTGGAGGTGGGCGCCGGTACGTTCCACCCGGCCACCTTCCTGCGTGCGATCGGTCCGGAAACCTGGAACGCGGCCTACGTGCAGCCGTCGCGGCGCCCGACCGATGGCCGTTACGGCGAGAACCCGAACCGCCTGCAGCGCTACTACCAGTACCAGGTGGCGATGAAGCCGGCGCCGGACAACATCCAGCAGCTGTACCTGGATTCGCTGAAGGCGGTGGGCATCGATCCGCTGGTGCACGACCTGCGTTTCGTCGAGGACAACTGGGAATCGCCGACGCTGGGCGCTTGGGGCCTGGGCTGGGAAGTCTGGCTCAACGGCATGGAGGTGACCCAGTTCACCTACTTCCAGCAGGCCGGTGGCCTGGAATGCCGGCCGGTGCTGGGCGAGATCACCTACGGTCTCGAGCGCCTGTGCATGTACCTGCAGAACTGCGACAACGTCTACGACCTGGTCTGGACCTACGGCCCGGATGGGCAGCCGGTGACCTACGGCGACGTCTACCACCAGAACGAGGTGGAGCAGAGCACCTACAACTTCGAATACGCCGACGTGGAAGAAATGTTCCACCGCTTCGACGCCTGCGAGCGTGAAGCGCAGAAGCTGGTGGACGTGAACCTGCCGCTGCCCGCCTACGAACAGGTGATGAAGGCCAGCCACACCTTCAACCTGCTGGATGCGCGCCGTGCGATCAGCGTGACCGAACGCCAGCGCTACATCCTGCGCGTGCGCGCGCTGGCGCAGGCGGTGGCCAAGGCCTACTACGAGCAGCGCGAGAAGCTGGGCTTCCCGGGCGCGAAGAAGGCCTGACGGCCCGTTCTCCCATCACGCGTTTCACCTACTCCCCCAGGGGCGCCGGCCGCGTCGCGCGCTGCGCCCCCACCACAGGATCGAACCGATGAGCCACTTGTCTCCCCTGCTGATTGAACTGGGCACCGAAGAGTTGCCGGTCAAGGCGCTGCCGGGCCTGGCCCAGGCCTTCTTTGACGGTGTCGTCGACGGCCTGCGCAAGCGCGGCGTGGAACTGGAGCTGGGCGATGCACGCCCGCTGTCGACCCCGCGCCGCCTGGCCGTGCTGCTGCCGGGCGTTGGCCTGGAACAGCCGGAACAGCACAGCGAAGTGCTGGGCCCGTACCTGAACATCGCGCTGGACGCCGAAGGCCAGCCGACCAAGGCGCTGCAGGGGTTCGCGGCCAAGGCCGGGATCGACTGGACCGCGCTGGAAAAGACCACCGACAACAAGGGTGAGCGCTTCGTGCACCGCGCGGTGACCCCGGGCGCGCGCACCGCCGCGCTGCTGCCGGAGATCCTGCGCGAGGCCATCGCCGGCATGCCCATCCCCAAGCCGATGCGCTGGGGCGACCACAGCTGGGGCTTCGCCCGCCCGGTGCACTGGCTGGTGCTGCTGCATGGCGGCGACGTGGTCGAGGCCGAACTGTTCGGCCTGAAGGCCGACCGCATGAGCCGCGGTCACCGCTTCCTGCACGACAAGACCGTGTGGCTGACCCAGCCGCAGGACTATGTGGAATCGCTGCGTGCCGCCTTCGTGCTGGTTGACCCGGCCGAGCGCCGCCAGCGCATCGTCGCCGAGGTGGAAGCCGCTGCCGCCACCGCCGGTGGCAGCGCGCGCATCACCGAGGACAACCTGGAGCAGGTGGTGAACCTGGTCGAGTGGCCGTCGGCAGTGCTGTGCAGCTTCGAGCGCGCGTTCCTGGCGGTACCGCAGGAAGCGCTGATCGAGACGATGGAGATCAACCAGAAGTTCTTCCCGGTGCTGGATGACGGCGGCAAGCTGACCGAGAAGTTCATCGGCATCGCCAACATCGAGTCCAAGGACGTGGCCGAAGTGGCCAAGGGCTACGAGCGGGTGATCCGCCCGCGCTTCGCCGATGCCAAGTTCTTTTTCGACGAAGACCTGAAGCAGGGCCTGCAGGCGATGGGCGAGGGCCTGAAGACGGTGACCTACCAGGCCAAGCTGGGCAGCGTGGCCGACAAGGTCGCGCGCGTGGCGGCGCTGGCCGAGGTGATCGCCGCGCAGGTGGGGGCCGACCCGGTGCAGGCCAAGCGTGCTGCGCAGCTGGCCAAGAACGACCTGCAGTCGCGCATGGTCAACGAGTTCCCGGAACTGCAGGGCATCGCCGGCCGCCACTACGCGGTGGCAGCTGGCGAGTCGCCGGAGGTAGCGCTGGCCATCGACGAGGCCTACCAGCCGCGCTTCGGTGGCGATGACATCGCGCTGTCGCCGCTGGGCAAGGTGCTGGCGATCGCCGAGCGTGTGGACACCCTGGCCGGCGGTTTCGCTGCGGGCCTGAAGCCGACCGGCAACAAGGACCCGTTCGCCCTGCGCCGCAACGCGCTGGGCCTGGCCCGCACGATCATCGAAAGCGGCTTCGAGCTGGACCTGCGCGCGCTGCTGGCCAGCGCCAATGCCGGGCTGGCCGCGCGCAGCGTGCAGGCCGACGTGGCTGAGCTGTACGACTTCATCCTCGACCGCCTGAAGGGCTATTACAGCGACAAGGGTGTGCCGGCCAGCCACTTCAACGCGGTGGCCGAGCTGAAGCCGGCCTCGCTGTATGACTTCGACCGCCGCCTGGATGCGATCGGGATCTTCGCCGCGCTGCCGGAAGCCGAGGCGCTGGCCGCGGCCAACAAGCGCATCCGCAACATCCTGCGCAAGGCCGAAGGCGATATTCCGGGCCAGATCGATGCGGCCCTGCTGCAGGAAGATGCCGAGCGCGCGCTGGCCGAAGCTGTGACTGCCGCCATCGACGATACCGGCGCCAGCCTGCACCAGAAGGACTACGTGGCCGTGCTGGCGCGCCTGGCCCGCCTGCGTCCGCAGGTCGATGCGTTCTTCGACGGGGTGATGGTCAATGCTGAGGATCCGGCTCTGCGCGGCAATCGCCTGGCGCTGTTGACGATGCTGGGTGAGCGCCTGGGCAAGGTCGCGGCGATCGAGCATCTGTCGAGCTGATCGGTAGCCCATCCACGCATGGCGTGGATCTACTGGGCAACCGTCACCCATGGTGTGGATTTCCGGTAGTGCCGGCCAGCGGCCGGCATTACCCGGCGCTGTCCATCGGGATCATCGCCGGCATCGCACACGATGCCGGCATTTCCGCATGCGCTTGCGATGATCGCCACAAAGGCGCGTATTTTGACCGCCACTTAACAACCGATCCCGATTGGCGTGACGCATTTCGCATCGTCACCTCGGGTCGGTATGCTGTGCCGCATGCAGCCAACGAAATACGCCCTGCCGCTGATGGTCCTGTCGCTTTGCGCCACTTCCGTGGCCCATGCGCGCGGCACCATCGACAAGGTGGACATCAAGGGATTGGACAAGGGCGACGACGCCGCGATCATCGAGAACATCCAGGAATCGCTGTCGTTGTTCGACACGATCGGCAAGGAGCAGGGCGAGTCACGCCTGGAATACCTGCTGTCGCAGGCCGAGCGGCAGACCCGCCAGGCACTGGAGCCGTTCGGGTACTACAACCCGGTGATCAAGGTCGAGGCGCCGCGCCAGGACGAGCACGTCACCGTGCTGATCCATGTCGACAAGGGCCCGCCGGTGCTGGTGCGCCGCGAGCATATCGACATCACCGGTCCGGCGATGTACGACCAGTACCTGCAGGACGACCTGACCGCATTCAAGCCCCGCAAGGGCCAGCGCTTCGAGCATACCCAGTACGAAGCCAGCAAGATCACCGTGACCCGGCGCCTGGCCGAGCGTGGCTACTTCGACGCCGACTACACCCAGCGCCAGGTGCAGATCACCCGCGCGGACAACGCTGCCGACATCGACCTGACCTGGGACAGTGGCCGCCGCTACAACATGGGCCCGGTGACCTTCGAGCAGAACTACTTCGACGACAAGCTGTTCGACCCGCTGGTGTACTGGGACCAGGGCAGCTACTTCCACGAAGGCAAGCTGGACCGCCTGCGCGAGTCGCTGACCAAGCTGGATTACTTCAGCGTGATCGACATCCAGCCACGCCCGGACCAGGCCGATGAAAACGGCGAGGTGCCGGTCGATGTGAAGCTGACGCGGGCCAAGCGCAGCATCTATTCCTATGGTCTGAGCTACGGCAGCGAAAGTGGCGCCGGTGTGCGCGGTGGCCTTGAACGGCGCTACCTGAACAGCCGCGGCCACAAGATGAACACCCAGCTGGACTATGCGCAGAAGCGCAAGAGCCTGATCACCAGCTACCGCATCCCGGCGTTCAACTGGCTGGATGGCTGGTACACCTTCGCCGCCAGTGCCTACGACGAGCAGACCGACTACATCGATCTGCGCAACTTCAAGCTGATCGCCAGCCGCAGCGGCGAAATCAACGAGAACTGGACCGCCATCGCCTCGATCAACGCGCTGCGCGAGCGCTGGCGCTACGCCTCGGGCACCGAATTCACCGATGCGGTCTACAACACGTCCACGCTGGTCTATCCGCAGATCGTGGCCGATTACGTGAAGGTGGACGACGAGCTGTTCCCGCGCAGCGGCATCAGCGGCACGGCGACGGTACGTGCCGGCGTCGAAGGCGTTGGTTCGGACACCAGCTTCGTGCAGGCCAATGCTGTGCTGCGCTGGTACATCCCGGTGGGACCAACCAACCGCCTGATCCTGCGCGGCGAAGGCGGCACCACCTGGACCAGTGACCTGGTGGCGATGCCGCCCAGCCTGCGTTACTTCGCCGGTGGCGACCGCAGCATCCGCGGCTATGCCTACCGTGAGGTCGGCCCGCGTACGCCGAAGCCGGACAAGTACGCGCTTGGTGCCAAGCACCTGGTGGTCGGCTCGGCCGAATACGAGCACTACTTCAATGGCGGTCCGTGGGGTGCGGCGGTATTCGTCGATACCGGCAGCGCCTTCGATACCAACATCGACCTGCATACCGGCGTCGGCTTCGGCGTGCGCTGGAAATCGCCGGTGGGCCCGGTGCGGGTGGATATCGCGCACGGCCTGAACAACCCGGATTCGCAGTTCCAGCTGTACCTCAACATCGGAGCGGACCTGTGAGCACGCCCGCACCGACCCCGTCGCCGAACACGCCGCCGCGGCGCGTGCGCTTCTACCGCCGTCGCCGTTTCTGGGCATGGTCCGGCGCGGGCGTGGTCGGCCTGGTGCTGGTTGCCCTGCTGGCCGTGTACTGGCTGCTGCAGACCGTGGCCGGCCGCGATGTGCTGCTGGCGCAGGTGGTGGCGCGCCTGCCGGTGGGCGCCAGCTTCACCTGGGACAAGGTCGAGGGCCCGGTGGCCGGGCCGCTGACCCTCTACAACGTCGACTTCCGCTACGACGACATCCATTTCCACGCCGAGCGCGCGCACCTGGAACCGGACCTGCGCCCGCTGCTGGGCCGCAAGCTGCTGCTGGACAAGCTGGAACTGACCAACGCCACGCTCAACCTGGCCAAGAGCGATGAACCGTTCAAGCTGCCATCGTGGCCCGATTCACTGCCGCAGATCGAAATGCCGCTGGCGATCCAGGCCGATGTGATCGCCATCGACAGTTTCCGCATCAGCCAGGCCAACGAGCCGGTGATCGACATCAGCCGCGTGCGCGGTGGCATCGAAATCGCCAATGGCGAGTTCCAGGCACGCAAGCTGGTGGTGGACAGCGACATGGGCAATTTCACTGCCCAGGGACGCTACATCCCGGCCAAGGATTACGACACCGACGTCACCGTCACTGCAGTGCTGCCGGCACCGCGCGGGCGGACCGCGGCCACGGTCGGCCTGGTCGCACGCGGTGATCTGGCGCATATGGAAGTGGCGCTGGCTGGCCGCGCGCCGAAGCCGCTGCACGCGATGCTGGTGTTCGATGGCCGCACCGATCCGACCTGGAACGCGACCGTGCGCAGCGACGAGCTGGACCTGGCGCTGTTGTCGCCGGCGCTGGCCAGCTCGGCCATCGCGCCGCTGGCATTGGATTTCACGGCCTCCGGCAAGGGTGGCAACGCCAACCTGCAGGGCCGGGTGAAGCAGGGTGAGCAGGAACTGGAGCTGGCGCCGTCGGTGGTGTCGCTGCAGGACCAGGTGCTGAAGGTCTCACCGCTGGTGGTCAAGGGCCTGGGCGGCGAAGCACGCCTGGAAGGTACTGCCGATTTCAGCGAAGAAGAGCAGCAGAAGCTGAATTTCTCGGTGATCGCGCAGGACCTGACCTGGGTGCCGGCGCCGGACCCGAACACCGCAGGCAGTTCGCCGGTGCCGGTGACGCTGAAGGAAGCACGCTTCGGTCTGGCCGGTACCTTGAAGGCGTGGGCGGCGATCGGCCGTGCCGATGTCGAACGCGAAAAGCAGAAGGCGCAGCTGCGCTTCGATGTGCGTGGCAACGATCAGGCCGCCGAGATCCGCGAACTGCAGGCGCAGACCCCGGGTGGCCAGCTGCAGGTGGAAGGCAAGGTGGCGTGGGCACCGCAGTTGGACTGGGATGCCAAGGCCACGCTGAAGGATTTCGACCCGGGCTACTTCGCGCCGGGCTGGGATGGTCGTCTGTCCGGCAATCTCGCGTCCAAGGGACGTCAGTTGCCGCCGCCGGCCAATGCGCCGCCGGGCACCGCGGGCACGCTGGAGGCCACGGTGGACCTGCCCTCGCTGAAGGGCACCCTGCGCCAGCGCGACGTCGATGCACAAGGCAAGTTCGCCCTGCAGGGTGAGCAGGGCCAGGGTGAACTGAAACTGGCCGTTGGCAGCAGCCGGGTGACCGCCTCGGGCAAGGTCGGTGATCGCCTCGACATCGATGCGCGCTTCGAGCCGCTGCAGCTGAGCGATCTGCTGCCCGGCGCCGATGGTGGCCTGCGTGGCCAGGTGCAGGTAAAAGGCCCGCGCGATGCGCCGGACATCACCGCCGATCTGGTCGGCAACAATCTCAACTGGGATGGTTACGGCGCTGAAAGCCTGAGCATCAAGGGCCGGCTGCCGTGGCGTGGCGACAGTGGCACGCTGGCGATTCAGGGCCAGCAGGTCAATGCAGGCATGCTGCTGGAGCGCTTGAACATCGATGCGCAGGGCAGTGTCTCTAACCTGCGCCTGGCCGCGCAGACCCGCAACGAACTGGGCGCGATCGAGCTGCAGGGCAGCGTGCGCCAGCAGGGCGAGCAATGGCGTGGCGAACTGGCCACGCTGCGCATCGCACCGGTGAAGGGCGATGCGTGGGCACTGCGTGCGCCTGCGGCATTCGCCATCAACGGCAGCACCTACACGCTGGGCGAAACCTGCCTGGGCGCTGCGACCGGGGGCGCCCTGTGTGCGCACGCCAACTGGCCGCGCGAAGGGCTGGTGGTGCGCGGCGATGCGTTGCCGTTGGCGCTGGTGCAGCCGTGGTTGCCACCGCAGTCCGGCCGGCGCATCTACCTGCGTGGCGAACTCAACCTGGACGCGCAGATCCGTCCGCGCGGCAACGCGTGGGAAGGGCACGTGGAAGTGCGCTCGGCCGAAGGCGGCGTACGCCTGGGCGAGAACCGCAACACCAGCGTGGCCGATGCCAACCGTGGCGAGCTGGTGCGCTATGACCAGTTCTCGCTGAAGCTGGACATGACCCCGGCCAGCATCAAGGGCTACCTGGGCATGGGCTTCCAGGGCAACGGCTTCGTTGATGCCAAGATGCAGACCGGTTGGGAACCGAGTGCGCCGCTCAACGGCGAGCTCTACCTCAACATGTCGCGCCTGTACTGGCTGGAACTGTTCTCGCCGGACGTGGTGCGCCCGACCGGCCTGATCGAAGGCCACGTCAGCCTGCGTGGCACGCGCGGCCAACCGTCGCTGGGCGGTGATGCACAGCTGAGCAACTTCAAGGGCGAGTTCCCGGCGCTGGGCCTGACCTTCGACCAGGGCAAGGGCAGCTTCGTCGCCCAGCCCGATGGCTCGGCCAAGATCACCGCGCAGGCCAATTCGGGCAAGGGCACGCTGTATGTCGACGGCGGCCTGTCCTGGTTCGGCGATGCACAGCCGCTGCAGTTGAAGATCCACGGCGAGAATGTGCTGCTGTCCAACACCAGCGAGCTGCGCATCATCGCCAACCCCAACCTGGACTTCACCCTGGCCAAGGCCGCGATGGAGCTGCGCGGAACGGTGCACGTGCCCGAGGCCGACATCGATCTGGAGCGCCTGGACCGTGGCACCTCGGTGTCCGAGGACGTGGTGGTGCTGGACCCGGCCGATCCGGAAGAGTCGCGTACCTCGCCGCTGGACATGGAGCTGACCGTCAGCCTGGGCGACAAGGTCAAGATGAGCGGTTTCGGCCTGAAGGGCGCGCTGACGGGCAAGATGCAGGTCTGGGCCAAGCCCGGTCGCGAGATGACCGCCAACGGCGGCCTGGAAGTCAGTGGCCGCTACAAGGCCTATGGCCAGGACCTGACCATCACCCGCGGCAACCTCAACTGGAACTACAACGCGGTGTCCGACCCGCGCATCAACATCCGCGCCGAGCGCCGGATCGGTGATGTCACCGCCGGCATCGACGTGACCGGGCGCGCACAGCAGCCACGTGCCGATGTCTGGTCCGATCCGGCGATGTCGCAGTCCGAAGCGCTGGGTTACCTGGTGCTGGGGCGCAGCCTGACCGGTGCCAGCAGTGACCAGACCCAGCAGGTGAACGCCGCATCGGCCGCGCTGTCGGCGGGCAGCGGGCTGCTGGCTTCGCAGCTGGGTGCCAAGCTCGGCCTGGACGATGCCGGCGTCAGCCAGTCGCGCGCGCTGGGCGGTTCGGTGATCGGTGTGGGCAAGTACATTTCGCCCAAGTTGTACGTGGGCTACGGCGTGTCGCTGGTTGGTGCCGGTTCGGTGATCACGCTGAAGTACCTGCTGCGCCGTGGTTTCGACGTTGAAGTGGAATCGAGCACGGTGGAAAACCGCGGTTCGCTGAACTGGCGGCGGGAAAAATAACCCGCCGCGACATCCCGGTAGAGCCGAGATCCTATGTTTGTGGTCAAGCCTGCTGGAAGCAGGCTTGACCCACTTTCAGCATGGCTGGATCAAAGTCCCGACCGCTCTTGAAGACGCCCCAGGCGATCTTG
>NZ_JBHZOP010000106.1:0-1531 GCF_042787595.1 Stenotrophomonas sp. YIM B13575
TGATGCCAGCGTTGCAAAGAGACGCGCCTGAGCGCCTGCCTCTCGTTTGGTCTTGTGACGTAGCGTGCACTTGGATCTATCGACATGTCATGTCGGCCAAGGCAACTTGAGGTTATATGGTCAAGCCTCTCGGATCATTAGTATCAGTTAGCTCAATACATTGCTGTACTTACACACCTGACCTATCAACCACGTAGTCTACATGGTTCCTTCAGGGGGCTTGTGCCCCGGGAGATCTCATCTTGAGGCGCGCTTCCCGCTTAGATGCTTTCAGCGGTTATCGCTTCCGAACATAGCTACCCGGCAATGCCACTGGCGTGACAACCGGAACACCAGAGGTTCGTCCACTCCGGTCCTCTCGTACTAGGAGCAGCCCCTCTCAAATCTCCAACGCCCATGGCAGATAGGGACCGAACTGTCTCACGACGTTCTGAACCCAGCTCGCGTACCACTTTAAATGGCGAACAGCCATACCCTTGGGACCGACTACAGCCCCAGGATGTGATGAGCCGACATCGAGGTGCCAAACACCGCCGTCGATATGAACTCTTGGGCGGTATCAGCCTGTTATCCCCGGAGTACCTTTTATCCGTTGAGCGATGGCCCTTCCATACAGAACCACCGGATCACTAAGTCCTAGTTTCCTACCTGCTTGATCCGTCGATCTTGCAGTCAAGCACGCTTATGCCTTTGCACACAGTGCGCGATGTCCGACCGCGCTGAGCGTACCTTCGAGCTCCTCCGTTACTCTTTAGGAGGAGACCGCCCCAGTCAAACTACCCACCATACACGGTCCCCGATCCAGATAATGGACCCAGGTTAGAACGTCAAGCACGACAGGGTGGTATTTCAAGGATGGCTCCGCCACAGCTAGCGCCATGGTTTCATAGCCTCCCACCTATCCTACACAGACGAACTCAACGTTCAGTGTAAAGCTATAGTAAAGGTTCACGGGGTCTTTCCGTCTTGCCACGGGAACGCTGCATCTTCACAGCGATTTCAATTTCACTGAGTCTCGGGTGGAGACAGCGCCGCTGTCGTTACGCCATTCGTGCAGGTCGGAACTTACCCGACAAGGAATTTCGCTACCTTAGGACCGTTATAGTTACGGCCGCCGTTTACTGGGGCTTCGATCAAGAGCTTCGCCTTGCGGCTGACCCCATCAATTAACCTTCCAGCACCGGGCAGGCGTCACACCCTATACGTCCACTTTCGTGTTTGCAGAGTGCTGTGTTTTTGATAAACAGTCGCAGCGGCCTGGTTACTGCGACCCTCTTCAGCTATAGCTCGCACGAGCCACCAAAAAGGGTGCACCTTCTCCCGAAGTTACGGTGCCATGTTGCCTAGTTCCTTCACCCGAGTTCTCTCAAGCGCCTGAGAATTCTCATCCTACCCACCTGTGTCGGTTTACGGTACGGTCTGCGTAAGCTGAAGCTTAGGAGCTTTTCCTGGAAGCGTGGTATCAGCAACTTCGCCATAAAGGCTCGTCTCGGTGCTCGGTCTTGAAGGATCCCGGATTTGCCAAAGATCC
>NZ_JBHZOP010000107.1:0-52178 GCF_042787595.1 Stenotrophomonas sp. YIM B13575
TGAAATTAGCGCTATGGAACCACCCGATCCCATCCCGAACTCGGAAGTGAAACGTAGCTGCGCCGATGGTAGTGTGGCCTAAGCCATGCGAGAGTAGGTCATCGCCAGGGTTTACATCCAAAACCCCGCTGCTCACGCAGCGGGGTTTTTCTTTGTGCGCAGGAAATACCCGCTAGTGCCGGCCGCGGGCCGGCAGATGCGTGGATGCCGCCGCCGCGTACGGTGCTGTCAACCACGGTTGGCAACTACCAACGGCGGGGCCGGATGCGCCCTCCACACACGCACAAAAAAGCGGCGCCCAGAGGGCACCGCTTTGTGTACAGCTCGGCGGCGGGGGGACTTACTTCGCCGCAGCGGCCGGTGCCTTGGCCTTCATCATCGTGTCGCGGGCCGCCTTGAACGGATTGCCTTCGTACCAGTTCGGCCAACGATCGCCGCCGGCCAGTTCCTTGCCGACGCCATACATCAGCTGCAGGTCCTCGACCGTGCCATCCAGCTTCCAGGTCGCCGCGTCATACTCGTCCTTCGGGCCGTGGTAGCGGTTGGAACCGTAGTCGGCGGCCGCCTTGCGGCCCGCCTCGACGCCACCGTCGCGCAGGTCCTCACCGCCGTCGGCATACAGCGCCGGCACACCCGCCTTGGCGAAGTTGAAGTGGTCCGAACGGAAGTAGAAGCCGCTCTGTACCGAGGTCTCGCCGTGCAGCGTGCGATCCTGCGCTGCAGCCAGCGGCTTGAGGATGTCTTCCAGCTCCGAACTGCCGAAGCCGGTCACCGTCACGTCCTTGGCGCGACCGGCCACTGACATCGCATCGATGTTGATGACACCGGCGATCTTGTCCAGCGGGAAGGTCGGGTGGGCGACGTAGTACTTCGAACCCAGCAGGCCGGATTCTTCCAGGGTCACCGCCAGGAACACCACCGAACGCTCCGGCTTCGGTTCCTGGTGGGTCATGGCCTCCGCCACCTCAAGGATGCCAGCCACGCCGGTCGCGTTGTCGACGGCACCGTTGTAGATGTTGTCGCCCTGTTCGCTCTCGTGCTTGCCGAGGTGGTCCCAGTGCGCCATGTACAGCACGGCCTCATCGGCGCGCTTGCTGCCAGGCAGTACGCCCACCACGTTGCGCGACTGCTTCTGCGCGACCTTGCTCTTCAGGTCCACCGACGCGGTTGCCTTCAGCGGCACCGGTTTGAAGCCGGGCTTGCTGGCGTCCTTGTAGGCCTGGTCCAGATCCAGCCCGGCGCCGGCGAACAGTGCCTTGGCCGCGTCGGCGCTCAACCAGCCCTGTACCGGCAGGCGCGGTTCGGCGTCGTCCTTGGCCGGCAGGTCGTACTGCGGGCCCGCCCAGGAGTTCTTCACCACGTCCCAGCCGTAGGAAGCGCCTGCGGTGTCATGCACGATCAGTGCGGCGGCGGCGCCCTTGCGTGCGGCTTCCTCGAACTTGTAGGTCCAGCGGCCGTAGTAGGTCATGCGCTTGCCGTCGAACAGCTTTTCATCACCGACATGGAAGCCCGGGTCGTTGACGAACATCACCACCGTCTTGCCCTTCCAGTCCTGGTCGGCGTAATCGTTCCACTTCTGCTCGGGTGCATCCACGCCGTAGCCGACGAAGACGAGGTCACTGGCATCGACCTTCACTTCTGTCTGGCCGCTACGGGTGCCCACCACCATGTCGGTGCCGAACTTCAGTTCGCGTGTCTTGCCGCCCTGGGTGAGGGTGAGCACGGTCGATTCATCGGCCGTGGTCTCGGTCATCGGCACGTCCTGGAACCAGCTGTCGCCGTTGCCGGGCTGCAGGCCGATGCGCTGCATCTGATCGCGGATGTAGTTGACCGTCAGTTCTTCACCCTTGCTGCCGGGTGAGCGACCTTCGAACTCGTCAGAAGCCAGAGTCTTCACCATCTCGGCAAAGTCGGCGGCGTTGATCGCGGCTGAGAACGTGTGCGGGGCCGGCTTGGCGGTGCTGTCGGCGCTGGGCGCCGACGCCGGGGTATCTTCGCCTTTGCAGGCGCTGAGCGCGGCCGCAGCGGCCAGGCACAGGAGGAGTTTGCGGGGCATCATCGGTTCCTGGAAACACAAGGGACGGCCGCGCAGCAGGCGCGACCGGTATCTGGAGTATCGCCCAAGCCGCAGGCTCAGTCGGCCGGGGCGGTATCGGTATCGAAGGGGATCGGATCGGCGCCGGTGACCGGGCCGATGCGTGCACTGCGGTGGACGTACAGCACCACTTCGCGCTCGAACAGCAGGCTGCCGTTGACCACGGCATTCGGGCCGATGATGACCCGCGGCTTGCGGCTGGCCGTCAGCGAGACGCTGAAGTTCGGCTTGCGCACATGCACGCCGCCGCCGACCTGCGAGCCGATGCCGACGGTGATGTCGCCGTTGACGGTCTCCACGTCCTTGCGCACGCGGCTGCCGACCAGGCCGATGCCGCCGTTGACGGTTTCCACGCCGCCTTCGATCTGGCTGCCCTGGTCGCTGAAGATGCTGCCGTTGACCGTGCTGACATCGCCGTGGGCCGTCACTTCGCGGCCCATGCGGATACCGCCGTTGACCGTCTCGATGCTGCCGGTGCGGGCCCGATCGGCGACCTTGACGCCGCCGTTGACGGTGTCGATGCTGCCGGTTTCCACGCCTTCGCCGACATGGATGCCGCCATTGACGGTATCCAGCTTGCCGTAGCGCTGGCCCGGATCGGCGCTGATGCTGCCGTTGACCTTGCTGACGTCCGCCTGGGCCCAGGCCGGACCACTGGCCAGCGCAATGCCCAACAGCAGCGGAATGGAGAGAGCTTTCATGGGAACCTCGTTGTTGTGCGGCTGGCAGGCCGCGTGCGGAGATGTCACCATTCCCCGCACGTCTCCGCATCTGCCTGAAGTCACTGGAAAGCCCTTGCGCAACAACGTCTTCCCCTCACGCCGGCATCACATCGCCACCCTGCGCGGTGGACGTTGCCTGTTGCTGGGAATGGCGCTTGCCCTGGCGCTGCCATTGCCGGGTGCGGCGCAGACCGCTTCGACCCGCGAGGCCGAGCGCAAGCTGCAGAAGCTGCGCAGCGAGCTGAAGGGCGTGGCGCAGGAGCGCCGGCAGATCGAGGGCCAGCGCGGACAGGCGTCGCAGCAGCTGCGCGAGGCCGATGAAAAAGTCGCGCGCAGTGGTCGCACCTTGGCCCAGACCGAGGCGGCGCTGCGTGAGCAGACCCAGGCGCTGGCCCAGGCCGAACAGCGGCGCAATGCATTGCAGTCCAACCTGGCCAAGCAGAATCGCGAACTGTCGGGCCTGTTGCGCGCCGCCTACCAGTTGGGCAACCACGCGCCGTTGAAGCTGCTGCTTTCGCAGGACACGGTGGCCGACGCCAACCGTGCGCTGGCGTATCACCGCTACCTGCAGCGCGAGCGTGCGCAGCGCATCACCACGCTGACGGCCGACCTGAAGGAGCTGGAGACACTGCAGACGCAGATCGCCCAGCGTCAACAGCAGCTGCAGGGCGTTCATCGCGACCAGAAGCAGCAGGTCGCCACGCTCGCGTCGGACCGGCGCGAACGCGCGCAGACCGTGGCTTCGCTGGAAGAACGTTTCAAGGACAAGCGCGAGAAGGAACAGGCACTGGGCCAGGACGCCAAGGCGCTGGAAAACCTGCTGGCCAACCTGCGCGCTGCCGCGGCCCGTGCCGAAGCCGAGCGCCGCGCCGCCGCCCGCAAGGCTGCCGCCGAAAAAGCCGCCGCCGAGCGCGCGGCCCGCCAGGCCGCTGCCGCCGGCCGGCCACCGCCGCCGCCGACCAAGGTTCCCCCCGCTGTTGCCTCGGCGCCAGCGCCGAAGGTCGGAGGCCTGGGCTGGCCCCTGTCGGGCAATCTGCTGGCCCGCTATGGCGGCAAGCTGCCGGACGGCCGCACCAGCAGTGGTGTATTGATCGGCGCACCTGCCGGAAGCACCGTCACTGCCGTGGCCGACGGTACCGTGGTGTTCTCCGATTGGATGACCGGTTACGGCATGATCCTGATCGTCGACCATGGCAATGGCTACATGAGCCTGTACGCCCACAACGACACCCTGCTGAAGGATGCCGGCGCGCGGGTCAGCCGCGGCGATGCGGTGGCCAAGGTCGGCAATTCCGGTGGACAGGGCGTGACGGCGTTGTACTTCGAGCTGCGCCGTGGTGGGCAACCGGTCAATCCGGACAGCTGGCTGCAGCGGCGCTGAATTCCGGCTGGCCGCACGAGGCCGGATTCAACGGGAATTTAGCCACGCTTCGCGCATAATCGGTGCATGTGCCTTGGGCACGATGCCATCGTCGACAGGAGTGATCCATGCGCGCAGCCCGTACCGCCACCCTTTTGCTGGCTCTGTTGCCGGCCCTGTCCTGGGCTCAGCAGACCGCACCCATCCCGTTGAAGGAAACTCCCGGGAAGGCGGCGAGCAGCGAGGAGGCGGTGACCTCGAAGGTGCCGCTGGACGATATCCGGCGCTTCGTCGCCGTCTACAACGCGGTGCGCGCCGCCTATGTCGATCCGGTCGATGACAACAAGCTGATGCAGTCGGCCGTGCGCGGCCTGCTGCTCGACCTCGATCCGCACAGCACCTACTTCAACAAGGAAGACGCGGAGGCGTTCGACGAGCAGGCCAACGGCGCCTACGAAGGCATCGGCGTGGAGCTGCAGCAGCAGCCGGACAACGCCAGCATGAAGGTGATCTCGCCGATCGACGACACCCCGGCGGCCAAGGCCGGCATCCTCGCCGGTGACCTGATCATCGCCATCGATGGCAAGCCGATCAGCGCGATCGATGCCAGCGAACCGCTGCGTGGTCCGGCCGGCAGCAAGGTGGTGCTGACCATCGTCCGCGACGGCAAGCCCAAGCCGTTCGACGTCAGCCTGACCCGGCAGACGATCCGCGTGACCAGCGTGCGCAGCCGCCTGCTGGAGCCGGGCTATGGCTACATCCGCCTGAGCACCTTCCAGGCCGACACCGGCTCTGATTTCCAGAAGCACCTGCAGCAGCTGCAGAAGCAGTCCGGCGGCAACCTCAAGGGGCTGGTGCTGGATCTGCGCAGCAATCCGGGTGGTCTGCTGACCGCTGCCGTGCAGGTGGCCGATGACCTGCTCGACAAGGGCAACATCGTCAGCACCCGTGGCCGCATCAGCATCAGCGATGCACGCTTCGACGCCACTCCGGGCGACCTGCTGAAGGGGGCGCCGGTGGTGGTACTGGTGGATGCCGGTTCGGCCAGTGCATCGGAAGTGCTGGCCGGTGCGTTGCGCGACAACAAGCGCGCGCGCGTGATCGGCAGCCGCACCTTCGGCAAGGGCTCGGTGCAGACCGTACTGCCGCTGGACAACGGCGATTCGGTGAAGCTGACCACGGCTCGCTATTACACGCCCAGCGGCAAATCGATCCAGGCCACCGGCATCGTGCCGGAAGTGGAACTGAAGGCCGCACCGCGTCCGGAAGACGAGGCATTGCCGGCCAGCCTGAGTGATTACAGCGAAGCGACCCTGCCGGGCCACCTGCGTGGTGACGAGGAAGGCACCGAGGGCTACCACGCAGGCGCCGTGCTGCCGGGCGATGGCCCGATCAACGATGCGCTGGCCGAGCTGAAGAACCCGGGTTCGGTGGCGGCGCGCTTGAAGGCAGAAGCCGCGAAGGCCGAAGCGGACAAGGCAGCGAAGGCCGCCGCCAAGCCGGCGCCGAAGGCGGAGCCAAAGGCTGAAGCGAAGCCGGAAGCGAATCCGGAATCAAAGCCCGAAGCGAAGCCGGAAGCGAAGCCCGTCCCAGCCCCAGCCAAGCCCTGACGGTAGCGCCGGGCCATGCCCGGCGAAGCTACGTACATAAGTGAGGCGGCACGGCCACATGTGTCGCCCGATAGAATCGATCGATGGACGATTCGACCCTCGCCACCGCGATCAGCGATCTGCTTGAACGCGGACCATTTCCGACGGATCGGGCTGCCCTCCTGCTGGACTCTCTGGCCGTACGCCATGGGATCGATTCCCGCCGCATCTTCTGGTGGGCGGGTGCGCCCTTGATGGATCGTGAGATTCAATATGAGGGCAGTGAAGAAGGCCTTTCCCGCCTGAGCGTGCTGTTGGCGGACGTGCGCGGGGAAATCTGTCTGGTGGCGTCAGACGAACGCGCATCGCCTTGGCCGGTGTGGGCACTGCGGCCTGGCGAGGTGATTCCTTTGCTTGGCGAGCTGCCGTTCTTCGAGTACTTCCTGGTGCTGGATGGCGGCGCTACGCTGCTGTTTGATACCCACCACAACACCCTGGTGGTCAGTCGCGAGTGACGTTTCCGGCATCATCGCGGACGGAGCAGATCCATATCAGTGAAGCAGTCGAGCGCGCTCGACGCCACGGACGAGCGGCTGAGCGTGAAGCCGGCCAGCGGCCGGCACTACCCGGGACTCAGAATCCGTGCCGCTTGCGCAGGCGCCGCGCGATCGCCGCGCGCACGTACATGCCGTACACCACGCCGAACACGAAGCCGCCGATGTGCGCCCACCAGGCGACCATGCCGAAGGTCGGGCCGATGTAGGCGAACACCACCTGCAGCGCCGCCCATACACCGATCAGCAGATAGGCCGGGGCGCGTACGAATTCGAGGAACAGCCCCAGCGGAATCACCACGCCCAGGCGCGCGCCGGGGAACAGCGCCAGATAGGCGCCGATCAACGCCGACACCGCACCACTGGCGCCGATGATGATCTGGTCCGGGCTGCCCATGGTGTAGATGGCGACCAGGTTGGAGATCGCCCCGCCCACCAGGAACAGCAGCAGCAGCCGCCACGGGCCCAGCACCCGCTCGGCCGGCAGGCCGAAGATCAGCAGGAACACCAGGTTGCCCAGCAGGTGCGACCAGTCGGCGTGCAGGAACAGGGCGGTGAACAGGCGCAGCACGCTGCCGTCCTGCAGGGTCGCCCACCAGTCCAGCGGGTGGGTCAGGCCGGTGGACAGGGCGCCCCAGTCCAGCCACAGGCTTCCGCGGGCATCGTCCGGGCGCGAGATCGACCACAGGAATGCCAACCACAGTGCCGCAAACAGCACGGGTGTAGCCCAACGCAGGGTCGCCTTCTTGCGCGAGGGGAGGGAGACAAACATGGCACTAGCCTAGCGTGCGGGCACTTTTGGCGGGGAGGGAGCCTGTTCAGCTTTTGCGACGAAGAAAGCCCCGGCGCTGTTATTGTTTCATTAACGGCTCTGGGTAATACTCGCATACGGCGTCGTATGTCGGGAGGGGAATCCGGCGCGCTTCGAAGGGCCATCCGGCCTGACGGGCGCAGGCGCACTCAGAGCACCATCACCGCTTACCGGAGAGAGAACTACGATGCAAACTGCTTCCACCATTGCCCGCCTGACCCTGCTGGCCGTCGGCGTTGCCGGTGCGCTGGCCGCCGCCGATGCCAACGCCGCCGCCTTCCAGCTGAAGGAAAACAGCGCCAAGGGCCTGGGCCGCGCCTTCGCTGGTTCCACCTCGACCGAAGGCGACGCCTCGGTCATCGCCACCAACCCGGCCTCCATGCGCCTGCTCGACGGCACCATGGTGCAGGGCGACGTCAGCGCCATCAGCTTCGGCGCCAAGTTCCGCGGCGAAGGCCGCTACGGTAACGGCGCGCCGATTTCCGGCGGCAACGGCGGCGACGCCGGCATGATCGCCCCGGTTCCGGCAGCCTACTTCCACGTCCCGTTCGGCGAAAACAACAACATGCATTTCGGCGTGTCGCTGACCGTGCCGTTCGGCTTCAAGACCGAATACGACCGTGACTGGGTCGGCCGCTACAACGGCGTCAAGACCGAGCTGCAGGCCGTCGACCTGGGCGCTGCGTTCTCCTATGACGTCAACCCGTACCTGTCGTTCGGTGCGTCGGTGTTTGCCGAGCGCCTGAATGTCGACCTGACCAGCGCCGTCGATACCGGCACCGCCATCAATGCAACCGCCCAGCGCACCGCTGCTGCGCGCGTGCTGGCTGCCGGTGGCACCCCGGCCCAGGCCGCTGCCGCTTCGCAGGCCGCTGCCCGACAGGCCGCACAGCTCGGCTTCTCGCCGGGTACCGCCGATGGCTACCTGCGCATCAAGGGCGATGAGGTGTCGATCGGCTACACCCTCGGCATGACCGTCACCCCGGTGGAAGGCACCAACATCGCCTTCAGCTACCGCTCGGAAGTCGAGCACAAGATCAACGACGGCAAGGCCGACTTCACCATCCCGCAGAATGCTGCCGCCTTCCTGGCCACCGCTGCCCCGGGCACCTTCATCGACAGCAACGGCCGTGCCACCATCACCCTGCCGGCCAGCGCCACCGTCGGCTTCACCCATCGCGTGAACGACCAGTGGCAGATCATGGCCGAAGTCACGCGCACTGCGTGGAGCAAGTTCGACCAGGTCGTCGTCGATTACGACTCCAACCAGCCGGACAGCGTGCTGCCGTTCCACTACCGCGACACCACCTTCGCGTCGATCGGTACCGATTTCCGCGTCAACGACAAGCTGACCCTGCGTGGCGGCCTGGCGTACGACCAGACCCCGACCACCGACGCCCACCGCGACGTGCGCGTGCCGGACACCACCCGCAAGTGGCTGTCGCTGGGTATGACCTACGCCGCTTCGGACAAGATGGAATACAGCGTGGGCTACACCCACCTGTTCACCAAGGATCCGAACGTCAACTCGACCTCGGCCACCGCCAACACCGTGACCGGCAAGTACAAGGTCAGCGGCGACGTGCTGGCTGCGTCGATGCAGTACAAGTTCTGATTCCGGCGATTGCCTGAAGCAGTACGAAGGAGGCCCCGCGCAAGCGGGGCTTCTTTTTTCCGGGGATCTGCATCCACGCATGGCGTGGATCTACTGCGACAATGGCTTCATGGCCGATCGCCGATACCTGAAGAAGATGACCCGCTACTGGGCTGCGGAAGAGACCAAGGCGAACGCGACGCTGGATCGCGTGCGGGAGTCGGAATGGTTCGACTACTGGCACACGCATCTTGACTGGAAGGGGCGCGGCAATCGTCATGTCAGCGATCGCACCACCGTTGCTGCAGGGCTGCTGCGGCTGCTCAAGCGGGCTGTATCGAGCGAGCGGGAAGATGTGCAGTGTTGGGTGATGCTGGCGCAGGATACCGGCCAGAGTGCGCTGTACCTGCATTCGCCGAATCCGCAGGGAACGCCTTGGCCGCATCCGTTCGATGGTGTGACCTGGGATATCGAGCTGCCTGGCTGGCTTGAACCGTTGCTCTCTTCAGACGGCCTGCAGGCAGGGCGCTGGGGAAGCGGAGAGAGCCAGCGGTTGCTGGTGCGCGTGCGCCCATGATTTCCATCCACGCTTGGCGTGGATCTACTGGGGCCATCCACGCATGCCGTGGATCTACGCGACAATAGCGCGATGAACCTGTCCGACCCGAACTTCCAGCTGGAGCTGGCCGCCAACATCGCCGTTGCCGGCTCGATCCTGCTGGCCGGCCGCAACAACGTGCATACGTGGTGGCTGGGTATCGTCGGCTGTGCGCTGTTCGCCGCCGTGTTCGAGCGCTCGCACCTGTACGCGGACATGGTCCTGCAGTTCTTCTTCGTGGTCATCAGCGTGTTCGGCTGGTGGCAGTGGCTGCGGGGTGACCATGGTGCGCCGCTGCCGATTACCCGTTTGCACGCACGCGCGTGGAGCTGGCTGCTGCCGTTGGCGGTACTGGCAACCTTTGGTTACGGCTGGATGCTGACCAGCCTGACCAATGCCTATGCGCCGTACATCGACTCGGCGGTGCTGGTGCTTAGCGTGATCGCGCAGATCCTGATGATGCGGCGCAAGCTGGAATCGTGGTGGGTGTGGCTGCTGGTCAACACCATCGCGGTGCCGCTGTACTACAGCCGTGGCCTGCATCTGACGTCGATCCTGTACGTGGGCTTCTGGATCAACGCACTGGTGGCATTGCGCCACTGGCGGCACCTGATGCGGGATGAGGCCAGGGCGGCCGATGTTGTTGCCTGAGCACGCTGCGCGGGGCCTGGTGGTTGGCAAGTTCTGCCCGCTGCACCTCGGCCACGAGCGCCTGATTGAATTCGCCTCTACCCGCTGCGCGCAGCTGCTGGTGATCGGCTGGTCGCAGCCGGGCTTTGCCGGCTACAGCGCAGAGCGCCGCGAAGGCTGGCTGCGCGCGCGCTTTCCACAGGCCACGGTGGCGGTACTTGATGATGAGCGGCTGGCCGCATTGTGCATGCAGCAGGGTGCGCCGGTTCGTGCTCTGCCGCAGGACAGTGACGACGAGCAGGTGCAGCGCGCATTTACCGCATGGCTGTGCATGACGCTGTTCGGCGGACCGGTGCAAGCAGTGTTTACCGGTGAAGACTATGGTGACGGCTTCGCGCAGGCGCTGGCTGCGCACTTCGGCGCACCGGTACGCCATGAGCGCCTGGAGCGCACCCTGGATATCGGGCAGGCCTGCGGGACCCAGTTGCGCGCCGATCCGCATGTGCACCGGCACAGCCTGTCAGCAGAGGTGTATGCGGCCTACGTGCAGCGCGTGGCCTTCATTGGTGGCGAGTCCAGCGGAAAGACCACACTCGCGCAGGTGCTGGCCGAACGCCTGGGCACGGCATGGGTGCCGGAGTTCGGACGTACGTTGTGGGAGCAGCAGGGCGGCGAGCTGCAGGTGCAGGATCTGCTGCGCATCGCAGTGACCCAGCCGCAGCACGAGGACCAGGCCGCGCAGCACGCGCATCGTTGGTTGTTCTGCGATACCACGCCATTGGTGACGCTGGGCTACAGCGGCTGGATGTTCGGCACAGCGCCCGAACCGCTGCAGCGGGCCGCAGCGCGTACGTACGACCTGCTGTTCCTATGCGCCCCGGATATTCCGTTCGAGCAGGATGGGACGCGGGTGGGGCAGGAATTCCGCATGCAGCAACACGTGTGGTATCTGCAGCAACTGCAGGCGCGTGGGGTCGACTACGTGTTGCTGGAAGGCGATCTGGAAACGCGTATCGCGCGCGTGCAGGCGGAGCTGGCAAAGCGTGCGGACAACCGGTTCAGCGTAACGGCGTGATCGTCGCCGGGCATGGCCCGGCGCTACCGGCAGTGCACAAAAAACCCCGCTTTCGCGGGGTTTTTCGTTTATTGCATGACGCCTGGAATCAGTCGCCCAGGGTCAGCAGCGAGGCGTTGCCGCCGGCGGCGGTGGTGTTCACCGTCACCGTCTTCTCGGTGGCGAAGCGCAGCAGGTAGTGCGGGCCACCGGCCTTCGGGCCGGTGCCGGACAGGCCCTGGCCGCCGAACGGCTGTACGCCGACCACCGCACCGATCTGGTTGCGGTTGACGTAGACGTTACCGACGTGGACGCCGTTGCTGATGCGGTCGACGGTCTCGTCGATGCGCGAATGCACGCCCAGGGTGAGGCCGTAGCCGGTGGCGTTGATCTGGTCGATCACCGCATCGAGCTGGTCGCCCTTCCAGCGGATCACGTGCAGGACCGGCCCGAAGATCTCCTTCTGCAGCTGGCCCAGGTCCTTCAGCTCATACGCACGCGGTGCGAAGAAGGTGCCATTGGCGGCTTCGGCGGACAGTTCGGCAGCCGCGATCAGGCGCGCTTCGCGGTCCATGCGCACAGCGTGGTCCTGCAGGATCTGCAGTGCATCAGCGTCGATCACCGGGCCGACGTCGGTGGACAGCAGGCCGGGGTTGCCGACCTTCAGTTCCTTCATCGCGCCAGCCAGCATGGTCATGACCTTGTCGGCGATGTCGTCCTGCACGAACAGCACGCGCGCGGCCGAGCAGCGCTGGCCGGCGGAGGTGAAGGCCGAACCGATCGCGTCCTTGACCAGCTGTTCCGGCAGCGCCGAGGAGTCGGCGATGAAGGCGTTCTGGCCGCCGGTTTCGGCGATCAGCACGCCGATGGCGGCGTTACGTGCAGCCATCGCGCGGTTGATCGCGCGGGCGGTGTCGGTGGAGCCGGTGAAGGCCACGCCAGCCACACGCGGGTCGGCAGTCAGCGCAGCACCGACGGTGGCGCCGTCGCCCGGCAGGTACTGCACCACGTCGGCCGGCACGCCGGCATCGTGCAGCAGCTTCACCGCGGAATAGCCGATCAGGTTGGTCTGCTCGGCCGGCTTGGCGATGACGCTGTTGCCGGCGGCCAGTGCCGCAGCCACCTGGCCCAGGAAGATCGCCAGCGGGAAGTTCCACGGGCTGATGCAGACGAACACGCCGCGGCCATGCAGCTGCAGTTCGTTGGATTCACCGGTCGGGCTCGGCAGCTTTTCGGCGTGGCTGAACTGCTCGCGCGCCTGCTTGGCGTAGTAGCGCAGGAAGTCCACGGCTTCGCGCACTTCGGCGATGCCGTCGGGCAGGCTCTTGCCGGCTTCCTTCACGCACAGCGCCATGAACTCGGGCATGCGCGCTTCCAGCTGGTCGGCGGCGTGCTCGAGGATGGCGGCGCGGCTGGCGGCCGGGGTGCGGTTCCAGCCCGGCTGCGCAGCCACGGCATTGGCCAGCGCCTTCTGCACGGTGGCGGCATCGGCGGCCTGCCACTGGCCGACCAATTCACGGGTGTCGGCCGGGTTGGTCACCGGCAGCGATGCGCCGGTCGGGTTCGCGCCCGGCACCAGCGGTGCGGCCTGCCAGGGCTTCACTGCTGCGTTGAGCTGCTCGGCCAGGGCGCGCAGTTCGTTGTCGTTGGCGAGGTTGGCGCCCATGGAGTTCTTCCTGTCGTGGTTCTGGCTGCGCAGCAGGTCAACCGGCAGCGGGATCTTGGGATGCGGAATCGATTCGAACGAGGACACCATCTCGACCGGGTCGCGGACCAGATCGGCGATCGGCACGCGCTCGTCGGTGATGCGGTTGACGAAGCTGGAGTTGGCGCCGTTTTCCAGCAGGCGGCGCACCAGGTACGGCAGCAGGTCTTCATGCGAGCCGACCGGCGCGTAGACGCGGCAGGGCAGGGCAAGGCGATCGGCCGGCACGACTTCGGCGTACAGGTCATCACCCATGCCGTGCAGCTTCTGGTGCTCGTACACCCCGCCATTGGCGATGCTGCGCACTGCGGCGATGGTGTGCGCGTTGTGCGTGGCGAACATCGGGTAGATCGCGTCGGCATGGGTGAACAGGCGCTTGGCACACGCCAGGTAGGACACGTCGGTGTTCTGCTTGCGGGTGAACACCGGGTAGCCGGCATAGCCTTCGATCTGTGCGCGCTTGATCTCGGCGTCCCAGTAGGCGCCCTTGACCAGGCGCACCTGCAGGCGACGACCGGCGCGGCGGGCCATGTCGGCCAGGTGGTCGATCGTGTACGGCGTACGCTTCTGGTAGGCCTGCACGACCACGCCGAAGCCATCCCAACCGGCCAGCGAGGCATCGCCGAACACCTGCTCGATGATGTCCAGCGACAGTTCCAGGCGATCGGATTCTTCGGCGTCGACGGTGCAGCCGATGCCGTAGCTCTTGGCCAGCTGCGCCAGTTCCAGTACGCCGGGCACCAGGTCCTTCAGCACGCGCGCGCGCTTGGCATGCTCGTAGCGCGGGTACAGCGCCGACAGCTTGATCGAGATGCCCGGCGCGTTGTTGACGTCGCCATCGGCACGGCCACCACGCGCCTTGTGGTCACCACCGATGGCGTGGATCGCACGACGGTAGTCTTCCAGGTAGCGCAGGGCGTCCTTCATGGTCAGCGCGCCTTCGCCGAGCATGTCGAACGAGTAGCGGTAGCTGGCGCTGTCGCCCTTGTGCGAGCGTGCCAGCGCTTCGCTGATGGTGCGGCCCATGACGAACTGGTGGCCCATGATCTTCATCGCCTGGCGCACGGCCAGGCGGACCACCGGCTCACCGACGCGGCCGACCAGGCGCTTGAACGCGCTGGGCGCATCGGCGCGGGTGGCGTCGTTCATCTGCACCAGCTTGCCGGTCAGCATCAGGCCCCAGGTGGAGGCGTTGACCAGCACCGAGTCGCTGCCGCCCAGGTGCTTTTCCCAGTCGGCATCGGCCAGCTTGTCGCGGATCAGCTTGTCGGCGGTCTCCTGGTCCGGAATGCGCAGCAGCGCTTCGGCCACGCACATCAGCAGCACGCCTTCCTCGCTGCCCAGGTCGTACTGACGCATGAAGGCTTCGATCGCGCCCTGGTCCTTGGCGCGCACACGCACGCGGGCGACCAGGTCGGCGGCCAGCGCCTGCACCCTGGCCTGCTCGTCTGCCGGCAGGCGCGCCTGCTCCAGCAGTTCGCGCACATGGCTGGCCTCGTCCTTCAACCAACCATCGGTGATGGCCTGGCGGAACGGGTTGGGGGACGCCGGCAGTTCCGGCGACAGCAGCGCCGAGGGACGCGGAGCGTCGCTGGCGGCAATGGGAGAGGAAGGTGCGTTCATGCCGGTCCGGCCAGTGGAAAACTTGGCGATTTTAATCATTTTTTCGACTTCAGGAAGGCCCGCGCAGCCACCTTCATGAATGCTGATAGCCCCTAGCGGTGGTGGATTCAGCGTGTTCAGCAAAGTCGGGTCGTTTTGTGCCGAATTCGTCATTCGTGCTGTTGGGGTCATGCTGTGTTGCAGCATCGGAAAAAGTGTGAATGCACCCTTGCTACTGGCGAGAGGGCGGGGCTACCATCGAGGCGTTTCCCGCGGCAGGAACGCGGTTGCGACATGATCGAGGTGCTTACAGCTCCGGATGGGTCAGGTACGCAGCTGCGACTGCGTCCCCCACGGGCGCTCGATGCCCGGCAGTTCGTCCTGTTGTTTGCTGTGTTGTCGGGAGTGATGTGGCTGGTGTCCGCCTTCGGGTGGGTGGCCGGCAACGCATTCGCCCCCCTGTTCGCGCTGCTGTACAGCCTGTTGCTGGCAGCTGCGTTGCGCGCGTTGTGGCGCAGCGGTGAACGGCAGGAGGAGATCCGGGTAGTGCCGGCGTACGTGGAGGTCATCCCCGTGCCCGGTGGATCGCCGGTGTTCCGGGCTCATCCGCATTGGGTGCGCCTGCTCACCGACGACCAGAGGGTCCGGCTGGCATCCAGCGGCCGGCAGGTGGAGGTGGGGAGTTTTCTCGCGCCGGCCGAACGTCAAACGCTTGTTGAAACGCTTGAAGATTTGCTCGCCGCCAGCGATGGCGGCAACCGACGACGCTAAGGGTCTAGGCAATGAAGCAAAGCAGAGGGTGGGGCACGAAGTGCGTTGCAATGGCCGCCGCGATGGGGGCCCTGCTGTCGATGCCGGGGACGGCGCTGGCCCAGGCGGCCGATCCAAAGCCGTGGCAGTTGAACATGGGCAAGGGGGTGACCCAGACCTCACGCCTGGCCTGGGAATCGAACAACCTCTCGTTGATCGTCTGTACGGTGATCGGCGTGATCGTGTTCGGCGCCATGGCCTACGCGATGTTCAAGTTCCGCAAGTCCAAGGGCGCGGTCGCCGCCACCTTCAGCCACAACACCAAGGCCGAGGTCATCTGGACGGTGATCCCGGTGATCATCCTGGTGGTGATGGCGTGGCCGGCCACGGCCAACCTGATCAAGATGTACGACACCCGCGATGCCGAGATGACGGTCAAGGTCACCGGTTACCAGTGGATGTGGAAGTACGAGTACCTGGGCGAGAACGTGACCTTCACCAGCCGCCTGGACCGTGAGTCCGACCGCATGCGGCAGAGTGGCAAGGTACCGACCCGCGAGAGCCATCCGCACTACCTGCTGGATGTCGACAACCGGCTGGTACTGCCGGTGGACACCAAGGTGCGTTTCGTCATCACCTCCGACGATGTGATCCACGCCTGGTGGGTGCCGGCGCTGGGCTGGAAGCAGGACGCCATTCCCGGCTTCATCAACGAAGCCTGGACCAGCATCGAGCAGCCGGGTGTCTACCGCGGCCAGTGCGCGGAGCTGTGCGGCAAGGACCATGGCTTCATGCCGATCGTGGTCGAGGCGGTGTCCAAGGAAGAGTTCAAGCAGTGGCTGGCGCAGCGCAAACCGGCGCCTGCACCCGCGACGCCTGCCGCGCCCGCCGAACCCACCGCGCCTGCCAGTGAATCGCCGGCGCAGCCGGCAGCACCGGCCGCCGCCGAGGCCGGCAACGCGCCTGCCGCGGTGGCCAGCGGAGCCTGATGTAACTGTCCGCGGCCGTGTCGCGGCCGCGGCGACAACCGATCCTGAGAGGTGTTTTGCAATGGCGCACTCGGCAGTTGGGCACGACGATCACCATCACCCGCAGAGCTTCTTCGAGCGTTGGTTCTTCTCGACCAACCACAAGGACATCGGCACGCTGTACCTGGGTTTCAGCTTCATCATGTTCGTCATCGGCGCGTTCATGAGCGTGCTGATCCGGCTGGAACTGGCCCAGCCCGGCATCCAGTACATCCGTCCGGAAATCTTCAACCAGCTGACCACCGTGCACGCGCTGGTGATGATCTTCGGCGGTGTGATGCCGGCCTTCGTCGGCCTGGCCAACTGGATGATCCCGCTGCAGATCGGTGCGCCGGACATGGCGCTGCCGCGCATGAACAACTGGTCGTTCTGGCTGTTGCCGGTGGCCTTCAGCCTGCTGCTGCTGACCTTCCTGCTACCCGGTGGTGCGCCGGCCGGTGGCTGGACGCTGTATCCGCCGCTGTCGCTGCAGGGCGGCTACAACGTCGCGTTCACCGTGTTCGCCATCCACGTGGCCGGCATCAGTTCGATCATGGGTGCGATCAACATCATCGCCACGGTGCTGAACATGCGCGCGCCCGGCATCGACCTGCTGAAGATGCCGATCTTCTGCTGGGCCTGGCTGATCACTGCGTTCCTGCTGATCGCGGTGATGCCGGTGCTGGCCGGTGCGGTGACGATGCTGCTGACCGACAAATTCTTCGGTACCAGCTTCTTCAATGCGGCCGGTGGTGGCGACCCGGTGATGTTCCAGCACATCTTCTGGTTCTTCGGCCACCCCGAGGTCTACATCATGATCCTGCCCGCCTTCGGCGTGGTCAGCGAGATCATCCCGACCTTCAGCCGCAAGCCGCTGTTCGGCTACCAGGCGATGGTCTACGCCACCGCGGCGATCGCGTTCCTGTCATTCATCGTCTGGGCCCACCACATGTTCACCGTGGGCATGCCGCTGGGTGGTGAGATCTACTTCATGTTCGCCACCATGCTGATCTCGATTCCGACCGGGGTGAAGGTGTTCAACTGGGTCAGCACGATGTGGCGTGGTTCGCTCACCTTCGAAGCTCCCATGCTGTGGTCGGTGGCGTTCGTCATCCTGTTCACCATCGGCGGCTTCTCCGGCCTGATGCTGGCGATCGTGGCCGCCGACTTCCAGTATCACGACACCTACTTCGTGGTCGCCCACTTCCACTACGTGCTGGTGACCGGCGCGGTGTTCGCGCTGATCGCGGCGGTGTACTACTGGTGGCCGAAGTGGACCGGGCGCATGTACAGCGAGAAGTGGGCCAAGGTGCACTTCTGGTGGTCGATCGTGTTCGTCAACCTGCTGTTCTTCCCGCAGCATTTCCTCGGCCTGGCCGGCATGCCGCGGCGTATCCCCGATTACTCGGTGGCGTTTGCCGACTGGAACCTGATCAGCTCGATCGGAGCGTTCGGCATGTTCGCCACGCCGTTCATGATGGCCGCGATCCTGCTGTCCTCGCTGAGCAATGGCGAGAAGGCCGAGGCGCGCTCCTGGGAAGGTGCGCGTGGCCTGGAGTGGACGCTGCCGTCGCCGGCACCGGCGCACACCTTCACCACGCCGCCGACCATCCGCCCGGGTGACCTGGCCCACGACGATATCGGTCATTGAGGTGGTGCATGCATAACGAGAGCCCGCTCCAGAGCTGTAGAGTCGAGCCATGCTCGACTGACGAAAAGCAGCCGAGCATGGCTCGGCTCTACAACACCGAAGAGCAGCCGAGCATGGCTCGGCTCTACAGCCGCGAAGGCGAAGCCCAGAGCACCGGCATCGAGCAGCAGCGCCAGCGCGCCAAGCGCACCGCGCTGTGGGTGGGCGCGATCGCCGTGCTGGTCTACGTCGGCTTCATCCTCAGCGGCGTGATCGGTCGATGAGCGAAACGCCGGCCACTACCCCGTCACGTAGCGCCGGCCTGCCGCGACTGATCGGCGTGGCGGTAGTGGTGTTCCTGCTGACGTTCTCGCTGGTGCCGCTGTATCGCGTCGCCTGCGAGAAGGTGTTCGGCGTGCGCCTGGAACGTGGCCCGGGCAGCGAGGCCAGTACCGGTGCCGCCAGTGGCAAGCGCACCGTGCGGGTGGAGTTCGATGGCGGGGTCAATTCACGGCTGCCGTGGTCGTTCCATCCCGAGCAGCTGACCATGGATGTGGTGCCCGGCGAGCTCAACGAAGCGCTGTATTTCGCCCGCAACGACAGCCAGCAGGCCGTGGTCGGCAGCGCGGTGCCGTCGGTGGCACCGGCACGCGCGTCGGGATTCTTCAGCAAGACCGAGTGCTTCTGCTTCACCGCGCAGACCCTGCAGGCCGGCGAGAAGCGCGACATGCCGGTGCGCTTCATCGTCGATCCGGACCTGCCGCCGGAAATCCGGACGATCACCTTGTCCTACACCTTCTACCGCAACGATGCGTTGTCCGATCGGCTGGCTCCGGCCGCCACCTCGGAAGGCGCCCACGCTGCTCCCTGACCCGGATACCGACCATGGCCCAGACACCCAGCGACGCCAACGTGTACTTCGTCCCGGCCCAGAGCAAATGGCCGTTCGTCGGTTCCATCGCGATGATGGTGACCATGGTCGGCGTGGCCAGCTGGCTCAATGACGCCAGCTGGGGCCGCTGGACCTTCTACATCGGCGTGGCGATGCTGGTGCTGACCCTGTTCTGGTGGTTCAGCGATGTGGTGCGCGAGTCGCAGGCCGGCAACTACAACCGGCAGGTGGATGGTTCGTTCCGGATGGGGATGGTCTGGTTCATCTTCTCCGAAGTGATGTTCTTCGGTGCCTTCTTCGGTGCGCTGTTCTACACCCGCCATCTCGGCCTGTCGTGGCTGAGCGGCGAAGGGCGCGGGGTGATGACCAACGAGCTGCTGTGGCAGGGCTACTCGGCCGGCTGGCCGACCAATGGCCCGGCAGCGATCGGTGGCGCATTCCAGACCATTCCGGCCTGGGGCCTGCCGCTGATCAACACGTTGATCCTGCTGACCTCCGGCGTGACCCTGACCATCGCCCATCATGCGTTGAAGGCGGGCAACCGCCGCCAGCTGCTGACTTGGCTGGGCCTGACCGTACTGCTCGGCCTCGGCTTCCTGACCCTGCAGGCGGAGGAGTACATCCACGCCTACAAGGAACTGAACCTGACGCTCGGCTCGGGTATCTACGGGTCGACCTTCTTCATGCTGACCGGCTTCCATGGCGCACACGTGTTGCTGGGCACGATCATGCTGATCGTGATGTGGCTGCGCTCGGCAAAGGGGCACTTCACCCGCGACAACCATTTCGGTTTCGAAGCGGCCGCGTGGTACTGGCACTTCGTCGACGTGGTGTGGCTGATGCTGTTCCTGTTTGTCTACGTGCTTTGACCGCGCAGGCGTCGGCAGCTTCGACCGCCGACGCTGCCTGGTCTGCCGTGGGATCAGCCGCCGATGCCGTGCGGTTTGATCCAGCCCATGTAGATGCACACGATCACCACGACGATCAACGCCACCGACACTCCGATGCGGCGGGTCAGTGCATTGACCGTGCGCTTGGTCTGGCCGCGGTCCACCAGCAGGTAATACAGGCCGGCGCCCAGATTCCAGACGATGACGATCAGAAACGCGATTACCAGCAGGGTCTTCAGCGAATCACTCATGCGCGGCTCGAGGGCAGGGTGGATGTCCCTATCTGACCGCGTTTGCGCGGACTTGTCATGATGCGCCAGCACACGCGCCTGATCGGATGGCTGATGGCGGTGCTGGCAATGGCCGGATTCACCGCGCTGGGCCTGTGGCAACTGCAGCGGATGCATGCCAAACAGGCGTTGCTGGATGCACAGGGCCCGGCCGTGGCGCAGGCGATGCCGTTGGCGCAGGCGCTGGCCGCGCAGGGGGCGCTGCATGGCGTGGTCGATCACGGTCGCTTCCTGCCGGGCGTGGTGCTGCTGGACAACCAGACCCGCCACGGCCGCGCGGGAGTGAAGATCTATCGTCCGTTCCGCAGCGATGCGGGCAGCGTGTTGCTGGTGGACCTGGGCTGGCGCGCGCTGCCGCCCGACCGTACGTTGCCGGTGGTGCCCGCACCGCCGTCGCCGGTGGCCGTGCGTGGCCTGTTGGCGCCGCCTCCCTCGGCTGGCTTGGCGCTGGGGCCGGCGTTCACCACCACCGACGTTGCTGGGCGCTGGCTGGCCAGTCGCCTTCCCGCCGATGGCCTGGCCGCTGCGCTGGGCCTGCCGTCGTTGCCCGAGCGCGTGCTGCGGCTGGACCCGGCATTGCCGTTCGGTGATGAGCGCGATCTCGACCTGCTGCCGAACACGCTGCCGCCACAGCGCCACCTGGGTTATGCCGTGCAGTGGTTCGGGCTGGCGCTGACTGTGCTGGTGGTGGCGCTGGTACTGGAATGGCGCAGGCGGCGGCCCGTTGCCCGGTAGTACCGGCTGCTGGCCGGCATCCCTTTCCCAACCATGAGAAAATGCCCCGCATGAACACTGCTACCTCCCCGCAGGCGCGCGGCAATGGCCGCCGGACCCTGGTGCTGCTGTTCGCCGTTTTCTTCGGGGCGATGGCGCTGGCCGCCATCCTGCGTTTCTCGGGCTGGCAGCCGACCGCGCATCGCAACAGCGGGCAGTTGCTGAAGCCGCCGGTGGATCTGCGCCAGCAGCCACCGACCCTGGCCAATGGCGCGGCCTACCCCTGGAACCCCGACGCGCGCACCTGGCGCCTGCTGGTGGCACCGGCCGGTGCCTGCGACGCGCAGTGCGTCACTTTGTCGCAGGGACTGGGCAAGGTGTGGCAGCTGTTCGGCCATAACGCCGATAATGTCGAGATCCTGTGGCTGGGAACGCCACCGGCGTCGATCGCCTCGCTGCCCGCGCTGCGGCCGCTGGCCCCGTCGCCAGCCCTGCGCGCGGCGCTGCCCGGCGTCGACGATCCGGCTGGCCTGCCGGTCTACGTGATCGATCCGAACGGCTTCGTGATCATGCGCCATGCCCCCGGCAGTGACCTGGGTGGCCTGCGCAAGGACATGGCCACGTTGCTGAAACTGAAGTGAGTCCCGTTTGATGAGCCTTTCCGCGCGTCCGGCGCTGCACCGCAATTTCCACCGCCTGGCGTGGTTCGCCATGATCATGACCGCGAGCACGATCATGTTCGGCGCCTTCGTGCGCCTGTCCGATGCCGGCCTGAGCTGCCCGGACTGGCCGACCTGCTATGGACAGGCCACCTGGCCGCAGCACGTGGAAGAGACCATCGGCCATCCGGCGGCGGAGATCCGCCCGCTGGAAACCCACAAGGCCTGGCGTGAGCAGGTGCATCGCTTCCTGGCCGGCGCGCTGGGCATCGAGATCCTGACCCTGGCGCTGCTGGCCACGCGCAAGCGGCGATTCGGAAGCACGGCGGTGGTGACCGCCTGCGTACTGGTGGCCGCCGGCATACCGCTGTACATGATGGGCTGGCACGGCACCGCCAGCGCCTTGGCCCTGATAGGCGAGGCGATCCTGCTGATCGCGGCGCTGCGCTGGAGCAACATCGACCTGGCGCGCGCTGCCCTGCTGACCCTGGCGGTGGTGATCTTCCAGGCCCTGCTGGGCATGTGGACGGTGACCCTGCTGCTGAAACCCATCGTGGTGATGGGCCACCTGCTGGGCGGCATGCTGATGTTCGGCCTGCTGGTGTGGATGGCCTGGCGTGCCACGCACATGCCGATCACCCTGGCCGAGGCGCCGAAGCTGAAGTGGCTGCTGCGCATCGGTGTGGCGGTGCTGGTCACCCAGATCGCGCTCGGCGGCTGGGTCAGCGCCAACTACGCGGCACTGGCGTGCGGCGGCGGCAGCGCCTCGCTGGACAACTTCCCGCGTTGTGCCAACCAGTGGTGGCCGCAGCACAACTTCGCCGAGGGCTTCACCCTGTGGCGTGGCATTGGCGTGGACTACGAAGGCGGCGTGCTCGACGGTGCCTCGCGCATCGCCATCCAGATGGCCCACCGCCTGTTCGCGATTGTCGTTGCCGTTTACCTGCTGTGGCTGGGCCTGCGCCTGTTCCGGCTGCCGAGCATGCGTGGCTGGGCCTCGGCCCTGGTCGCGCTGCTGGTGCTGCAGGTTACCCTCGGCATCCTCAATGTGAAGCTTGCACTGCCGCTGGAAGTGGCAGTGGCGCACAACGGCGTTGCCGTTGCCCTGTTGTTTGTTTTGGTCAGCCTGCTGGCCCGCCTGCGTGCCCCGGACTGATCCCATGTTTTCCAACTATCGCCAGTACTGGGACCTGACCAAGCCCAAGGTCGTCGCCCTCATCGTCTTCACCGCCCTGGTCGGCATGGTCCTGGCCATTCCCGGCGTGCCCAGCTGGGAGCAGGTGCGTGCCGGCCTGCTCGGCTTCCTCGGCATCTGGCTTGCCGCCTCGGCCGCTGCAGCCATCAACCAGCTGCTGGATGCGCACATCGATGCGCAGATGGCACGCACCTCGTGGCGACCGCTGGTGGTGGGCAAGGTCAAGCCATGGCAGGTGCTGGTATTTGCCGGCGTGCTGATCGTGCTGTCGATGGCGATCCTGGTGCTGTGGGTGAACTGGATCACCGCGGTGCTGACCTTCGCTTCACTGATCGGCTATGCGGTGATCTACACCGTCTACCTGAAGCGTGCGACCTCGCAGAACATCGTCATCGGTGGTCTGGCCGGCGCGATGCCGCCGATGCTGGGCTGGGCGGCGGTGACCGGCATGCAGGGCTCGTCGGACTGGGCGTACTCGTCGCTGCTGGTGCTGATCATCTTCATCTGGACGCCGCCGCACTTCTGGGCACTGGCGATCTTCCGTCGCGAAGACTACGCCAAGGCGGAAATCCCGATGCTGCCAGTCACCCATGGCGTGGTGCATACGCGCAAGCAGATCATGGCGTACTCGGTGGTGCTGGCACTGGTCTGCCTGCTGCCGTACCTGGTCGGCATGAGCGGCGCGTTCTACCTGGGCGGTGCGATCGTGCTCAACGCCGTGTTCCTCTGGTACGCCTGGCGCATGCTGAACCCGCCGGATGAGCTGTTCTCGATGAAGATGTTCAGCTACTCCATCATCTACCTGATGGCGCTGTTCGCCTTCCTGCTGGTGGATCACTGGATCCTGCCCTGGTTGTGATGGGCTGATGTTCGGGGTCAGATCCCCGAAGGGGCGCTGACCCCCGCCTGATCCAAGGCGCCAGTCCCATGTAGAGCCGAGCCCATGCTCGGCTGAGGGTGTATTGGAAGAGCAGCCGAGCGTGGGCTCGGCTCTACACTTGATCTCTTCCAGCCGCGTCGCCATTGCTGTTCCTGACCCCAAGGAAAGGAAGGAGCAGGGATGCATTCGATATTCCGCTGGACCGCCACCCTGCTGCTGGCGCTGGGCATGGCGACGAGCGCGCGCGCCGACGACGCTGCCATGCAGATCCGCCAGCATGCCGGAGACCACCGCGTGCTGGTGCTGGGCGAATTCCACGGTACCCGCGAGACACCGCTGCTGGTGCGCCGACTGGTGGACGACTACAGCCGTAACGGCCCGGTCGTGCTGGCGTTGGAGCTGCCGCGTGGTGAGAACACCACACTGCGTGACTATCTGGATTCCGATGGCGGGGCGGTGGCACGCCAACACCTGCGAGGCCGTGCGTTCTGGACCGTGCGCGATGATCAGCACGATGGCCGCCGCAGTCGCGACATGCTGGCGCTGATCGAAGGCATGCGCGCGCTGAAGGCGCAGGGGCGCACCATCGAGGTGGTCGGCTATGACGTCAACAACAGTGATGGCGGCAGCCAAGCGCGCGATGATCGCATGGCCGCAGAGCTGCGGCGCCTGTACCGGCGCCTGCCGGATGACGCCCGCATGGTCGTCCTGACTGGCAATGTCCACGCCATGCTGCAGCGGCCGGCCGATGCGCCAACGGAAATGCAGACGCAACCGATGGCATCGGCGCTGCGCGACCTGGACATTTACAGCGTGCGGCTGGAAGCCCTGCGCGGCCATTTCTGGGGGTGCATGGATCGTTGCAAGGCGTTGGCTCTGCTCGAGCGATCTGCGCGTGCACCGGAGGTCGATACCGATGCCGGGCGGCAGTACGACCTGTGGGTGTGGATGCCGCAGCTGAGCGTCGGCACCCTGGCAGAACCGTGAGTTCACGCAGGCCACTCATCAGCCGAGCATGGGCTCGGCTCTACAGTAGATCCACGCCATGCGTGGAGGATATCCCACAGCACCCCGCGCGTTCAGTGGATCCACGCCATGCGTGGATGATTTGCCGGTCGGGTCAGGGCGCGCGCTTGGCGTAGCGCTGGGCGATCACGCCGCAGACGATCAGCTGGATCTGGTGGTAGATCATCACCGGCAGCACGATCGCGCCGAGGCTGCCGCCAGCGAACAGCACCTTGGCGATCGGCACGCCCGTGGCCAGGCTCTTCTTCGAGCCGCAGAACACGATGGCGATCTCGTCTTCGCGGTTGAAGCGCAGGCGGCGGGCGATGAAGGTGATCAGCGGCATGGCGATGCCGAGCAGTACTGCAGCCACCACCGCCACCGCGAACAGCGAGAGCAGCGGTGTCTTGCTCCACAGCCCTTCAGTGACCGCTTCACCGAACGCGGAGTACACCACCAGCAGGATGGTGGCCTGGTCGGTGTAGCGCAGCAGCGCGCGCTGCTTTTCCACCCAGCCGGCGATCCACGGCCGCAGCAGGTGGCCGGCCACGAACGGCACCAGCAGCTGCAGCATGATGCCACCGATGGCATGCAGCGGGTCGTGCACGCCGCCGGAGGTACCGGCCAGCGCGGTCAGCAGCAGGGGCGTCAGGAACACACCGAGGATGCTCGACAACGAGGCACTGCACACCGCCGCTGGCACGTTGCCGCGCGCCATCGAGGTGAACGCGATGGACGACTGCACGGTGGACGGCAGGGTGCACAGGAACAGCACGCCCAGGTACAGCTCAGGCGTCAGCAGCCAGCCCGACAGCGGCTTGAACAACAGCCCCAGCAGCGGGAACAGGATGAAGGTGCAGGCGAGGATCGTCAGGTGCAGGCGCCAGTGCAGCATGCCGCCGATGATCGACTCGCGCGGCAGGCGCGCGCCGTGCAGGAAGAACAGCGCGGCGATGGCGACGGTGGTGACATCGTCGAGCACCAGGGCGGCAGCGCCCTTCATCGGCAGCAGCGAGGCCAGGCCGACGGTGCACAGCAGGGCGAGGGTGAAGTTGTCCGGTCGCAGGCGCGACCACCAGCGGGTCATGGTGGATAGGCTCCTTGGTGCGGGGGGATTACCCCGGGAATCAGGGGGTGGGAGAAGGGATCGCCAGGCGCTCGCGGGTGGCTGCTTCCAGCGACTTCAGGCCGGCACGCTGGCCCAGTTGCAGGGCCTGTTCCGGGCTGGCGTGTTCGTAGCGCGCGTTGACCAGGCCGAGCACGGCACCGGCGCGGTTGCCGGAGGCGCAGTGCAGCAGCACCGGTCCCTGGCTCTGTTGCAGGGCCTGGTGCACGGCGCGCACGTTGGCGGCATCCAGGCCCTCGGCACCGGCCACCGGAATGCGTACATAGCGCAGGCCCAGCGCGTCGGCCTCGCGTGTTTCATCGAAGCCGCGATCTTCATCGGGTTGGCGCAGGTCGATCACCGTGCGCACGCCCTGTGCCGCCAGTTCGCGCAGTTGCGCGGTCGAGGGCTGGCCGCCGGCGTAGAGGCCGGGGCGGACTTCAGCAAGGGCGGGGTCCGCAGCCCAGGCCGGCAGAACCGGGCAGAGCGACAACAACAGCAGGCAGGTCAGGCGCAGCAGCATGGTCTCTCCGGGGCTGTGTTCTGCCGCTACAGGCGCAGATTGGCGCGGGCCTTGAGCAGCTCGCGCATCTCGTACTTGTCAGTATCGTCCAGACCCTGTTGTCGCTGCTTGGCGTTAAGGTCGTCGATCCGCTGGAACAGCAGCTGCTTCTCCAGCTGCCCGACCGCGTCATGCAGTTCCACCGTCCACATCGCTTCATCGCCCGCCAGCGTCTGCGCGGCCAGGGTGTGCAGCGAGGCCTGTTCCTCGCGGCCGTCGAAATGCTCCAGCAAGGCGCCGGTACTGATGTCCGGGCGTTGTTCGACCAGCCCCAGCAGTTCCAGCAGCAGCTCCACCCCCGGCAGGCGCAGGCCCTGGAAGTGGTGCTTGCCGCCCAGGGTCAGGGCCAGCGAGGGCTGCTGCAGCAGCACGGCGATCGCGCCGCGCACCAGGCTGCGCTTGGCCGCGGGCTGGATCGTGCGCGGCGCGGCGCGCTGTGGCATCTGCGGGCGGCCCGCCTGCGCGTTGCCGCCCAGGCCGGTCAGCTGTCCCAGCTGCTGTTTCATCAGGTCGCCGAACGCGCCGTCGGGAATCTGCGCGAGCATCGGCTTGGCGCGCTCGGCCAGCCGTGCCTTGCCGTCCAGCGTGCCCAGGTTGATCTCGCGGGTCAGCTCGTCGAAGAAGAACTGCGACAGCGGCGTGGCCTGCTTCAGACGCTCGTCGAAAGCCTCTGCACCTTCCTTGCGCACGATGCTGTCCGGGTCTTCGCCATCGGGCAGGAACAGGAAGAAGGCCTGGCGGCCGTCCTTCATGCGCGGCAGCACCGATTCCAGCGCTTTCCAGCCGGCGCGGCGGCCGGCGGCATCGCCGTCGAAGCAGAAGAACACGTCCGGCGCGTTGCGGAACAGCAGCTCGGCATGGTCCGGCGTGGTTGCCGTGCCCAGCGTCGCCACCGCCTGGGTGACGCCGAACTGGAACAGCGAGACCACGTCCATGTAGCCCTCGACCACGATCAGGCGCTCGATCTTCTGGTTGGCCTGGCGCACCTGCCACAGGCCGTACAGTTCGCGGCCCTTGTGGAACAGCGCGGTCTCGGGCGAGTTGAGGTATTTGGGGCCGTCGTCCTTCTCGAACACGCGCCCGCCGAAGGCGATCACCCGGCCACGGCGGTCGAAGATCGGGAACATCACCCGGTCGCGGAATTTGTCGTAGACGTGGCCGCGGTCGTTCTTGGAGAACAGGCCGGCGCGGTCGAGCAGCTTCATCCGCCGCTCGTCCTTGCCCAGCGCATCGCGCAGGCCGCTGTAACCATCCGGCGCATAGCCGATCTGGAAGCGCGCGCGGTTCTCTTCGTCCACGCCGCGACCATCGAGGTAACTGCGCGCTTTCTCGCTGCCTTCCAGGTTCTTCTGGAAGAACTTGGTAGCGGCGTCCAGCGCGGAGTACAGCTCGCGGCTGTCATCCTGCTGCTGGGCACTGCGCGGGTTCTCGCTTCGCGGCACTTCCATGCCGGCGCGCTTGGCCAGTTCGTCCACCGCGTCGAGGAACTCGAGGCGGTCGTAGTTCATCAGGAAGCTGATCGCGGTGCCGTGCGCGCCGCAGCCGAAGCAGTGGTAGAACTGCTTGGTCGGCGAGACCGTGAACGAGGCCGAGCGTTCGTCATGGAACGGGCAGCGTGCCGCGTACTCCTTGCCCTGGCGCTTCAGCGGCACGCGGCTGCCCACCACCTCGACAATGTCGGAGCGGGCCAGCAGGTCGTCGATGAAAGCGTCGGGGATACGGGCCATGGGCAACAGGACGGGGCGCGGCCGCCAGGGCGCGCTGCGGGGGCGGCAAGTCCCCTAGTTTACTCGCTGGCGGTGGCCGGGCCGGCTTCCTGCGGGGCCACATCGGCGCTGGCCAGGCGCGCACGTGCGTACTGGCGTTCGTCGATCACCGCGGTCATCAACGCACCGACGAAGAACACGGCAGTGGCGTAGTAGATCCAGACCAGCGAAATCACCAAGGCACCCATCGAGCCGTAGGCGCTGCCGGGGGCAACCGTGCTGATGTAGACGCCGATGCCATAGCGGCCGAGGGTGAACAGCAACGAGGTGATGACGCCGCCGATGAACGCCTGGCGCCAGGCCACGCGCCGGTCCGGCAGGTAGTGATAGAGGAAGGCGAAGGCCAGCGTGTACAGCAGCAGTGATGTCAGGTAGCCGATCGCGGGCAGCACCGAGGGCAGCTGCGCGAACACCACCTGCAGCGCGGTGGTGGCGGTCATCGACAGGATCAGCAGGAAGCCCAGTGCCAGCACCACGCCGAACGAGAACACGCGCTTGCGCAGCCAGGCCTTGATCCCGTCCAGGCGCTGCCCGCTGGTATGGAAGATCCGGTTCAGCGCGTTCTGCAGCTGCGCGAACACGGCGGTTGCGCCGACAAACAACAGCAACGTGCTCCAGACCCCGGCCAGCGAACCGACGCTGGGTTGGCTGTTGGCGTTGTGCAGCACGGTGTCGGCGACGCTGGCCACGCTGCTGCCGGCCACCGAGCCGATCTGTCCGATCAGTGCCTGCTGCGCCGGCGGATACAACGAGGCGGTCAGCCACAGCAGCAGCACCAGCAGCGGAGCCATCGACAGCAGGGCATAGAAGGAGACCGAAGCGGCCTGGGTCAGCACGTCGATTTCGACGAAGCGCTTGGCCACCGCCATCGGGAAGCTGTCCTGCAGGCGATCGGCGTAGTGGCGAAGCCGTGCGGGGATGCCGTGGGGACGCGTGTCGGTGGGGGCGTTGGATTGCTCGACCATGGGGATGTTGTAGCAGCCGGGGGTCGAAGGGGCGGTGAAACGGGTGCATCAATGTGGTCAGAGCCCTTCCGCGATGCGGAAGGGATCCGACCCTGGATGCTGGCTTACGCCAGCTGCTGCTTGACCAGCTTGGACACCAGGCCCATGTCGGCCTGGCCGGCGAGCTTGGGCTTCAGCGCGCCCATCAGCTTGCCCATGTCGGCTGCGCTGCTGGCGCCGGTCTCGGCGATGGCCGCCTGGATCGCCGCGACGATCTCGGCTTCGCCCATCTTGGCCGGCAGGTAGGCTTCGATCACCACGATCTCGGCGCGCTCGATTTCCGCCAGGTCTTCGCGGTTGGCCGCTTCAAACTGGCTGACCGAATCCTTGCGCTGCTTGACCATCTTGTCGAGCACGGCGATCACGGCGGTGTCGTCGAGCTCGATGCGCTCGTCGACTTCCTTCTGCTTGATGGCCGCGTTGATCAGGCGGATGACGCCCAGCTTGTGCTTCTCGCCGCCCTTCATGGCGGCCTTCATGTCTTCGGTGAGCTGCTGCTTCATGCTCATGGCGAACCTCGTGGTGGTGGTGGGGCAGGGCGGACGCCCAGGCCCGGAAACGCAAAAAGCCGGCGACGCTCGCGCGTGCCGGCTTCGACTCCATCGCGGCAGGGAATGCCCACCGCAATGAAGATGCGTCCGATCAGTACAGGCGCTGACGCTTGGTGACGTCGCGCGAGGAACGGCGCAGCTGACGCTTCACAGCAGCGGCGGCCTTGCGCTTACGCTCCTGGGTCGGCTTTTCGTAGAACTCGCGCTTGCGGGTTTCGGCCAGCACACCGGCCTTTTCGCAAGTGCGCTTGAAGCGGCGAAGAGCAAACTCAAAGGGTTCGTTCTCGCGGACTTTGACGCTGGGCATGGAATCTCCGGGACACAGTAGAACCGGGTCACGCCCGGCGAGCCGCACATTATAGTGGCGAATAAACAAACTGCAAGCCACAAATCCTGAATAGGGGCAAGTTGTTGGATTGCAGTGAGACCTGCCAGTTCCCCCGAGGGGCTGGCAGGGGCGTCATAATAGCAGGCATGCGAGTCCTTGGCATCGAATCTTCCTGTGATGAGACCGGCGTGGCGGTGTATGACACCGACCTGTCCGGCAGCGCGGCCCTGCGCGCCCATGCGGTCTACAGCCAGATCGCCCTGCACGCCGAGTACGGCGGTGTGGTGCCCGAGCTGGCCAGCCGTGACCACGTGCGCAAGCTGCTGCCGCTGGTGCGGCAGACGCTGGCCGAGGCCGGCCTCGGCGTGAACGACATCGACGGGGTGGCCTATACCGCCGGTCCCGGCCTGGTCGGGGCGCTGCTGGTGGGCGCCGGCGTGGCCCGGTCGCTGGCCTGGGCACTGGAGGTCCCCGCCGTGGGTGTGCACCACATGGAAGGCCATCTGCTGGCGCCGCTGATGGAAGACGACCCGCCGCAGGCTCCGTTCGTGGCCCTGCTGGTGTCCGGCGGCCATACCCAGCTGGTGGCCGTCGATGCGATCGGCCAGTACCGCCTGCTGGGCGAAACCCTGGACGACGCGGCCGGTGAAGCCTTCGACAAGACCGCCAAGATGATGGGCCTGCCGTACCCGGGTGGACCGCAGCTGGCCAAGCTGGCCGAGCAGGGCACGCCGGGCGTCTACCGCTTTACGCGGCCGATGACCGATCGCCCGGGCCTGGATTTCAGTTTCTCCGGCCTGAAGACCCAGGTCCTGATGGCCTGGCGCGACAGCGACCAGAGCGAGCAGACCCGCGCCGACATCGCCCGTGGTTTTGAAGACGCGGTGGTCGAGACCCTGTCCATCAAGTGCGAGCGCGCGCTGGAAGCGGCGGGCACCAACGTGATCGTGGTGGCCGGCGGCGTCGGCGCCAACAAGCGCCTGCGCGCCCGCCTGCAGCAGATGGCCGAGCGCCTCGGCGGCCGCGCCTGCTTCCCGCGGCCGGCGCTGTGCACCGACAACGGCGCGATGATTGCCTTCGCTGGCGCATTGCGTCTGCAGGCCGGCCAGCACAGTCCGCCGAAGGTGGAAGTGACCCCGCGCTGGGACATGGCAACCCTGCCGGCCGTCTGAGCCGGACCTGTTCCTGTCGTGCCGGCCGCTGGCCGGCAACGTCATCGACGTTTGCCAAGCAGCGGCGAGGCCGCCAGCACCGTCGTCGCCCGTTCATGGCGCTGCAGCCAGCCCAGGGTGTGCGGGCAACGGGCGTGGATCAGCCGCCCGATCGCGGCCAGGTCGGCACCGATGTCACGTTCGAGGATGGGTTCGTGGTGGGCGATGCGGTTGCGCAGCTGGCGGATGCGGTCTAGGTCGGCATGGATGGTGGTGCGGACGATGCCGACAGTGTTCTGTGGGGCGTTGGGCAGAGCGATCTTCAGGCTTCGCGTCCACAGGGGCCCCTCAAAGCGTCGTGTAAAGAGGTGCTGCCAGAATGCGAATCGGAGGCTGGCGATGATCTCTGGCGTGTTCATCTGCTGATTCGATCGCCTGTGCAGGTCCTGCAGCGCCGACAGCGCACCATCGGCGGGCATGCGCTGCAGCAATGCTGGATGCCATGGCCAGCGGGGACCATAGGCATGCGCCAGTGCTGCGGCGACTGCGTTGCGGATGACGATTTCGCAGATGTGAAGCGGCGATAGCAAAGCGCCACACATCTGCATGTTCCAGACATACAGCGAGGTCGCATCCAGGGAATGACGAACTGCGATGCGTTTGTAGGTTGCCCAGCGTGGTCGGGATAGTGCTGCTTGCAGAATCCTCTGCTCTTTCATTGGCGGCGGCATCACGTTGTGGATCACCAGCGTGCGCCGGAAGCCGAACAGGTGATATCGGGCAATGCCAGCCGCTTGCCTGGCAGAACTCCCAACGGCATTCGGATTTCCCCGGAATGTCGTGAATGCCTCTGGACGGCAGGGGAAATGATCTTCATCCTTCGCGGCGTGTGCTTCGGGACTCGCGGCTGGATTCCAGCTCCCCCCGAGGACGTTGAGAGGTACCAAAGGGCCCCGCTAGCAGGGCCCTTTGTCTTTTTCAGCCCCTGTGAATGCCCGGCGGCCCATCGCCCGTTCCGGGCAGGCTCACCGCCGTGCCGTTACCATGACCGCCTGTTTTCCGGCTGGTAACCGCAATGGACAAGGTTTTCATCGAAGGGCTGACGATCGACGCCCTGATCGGCATCTACGACTGGGAGCGGCGGATCCGCCAGGACCTGGTGTTCGATCTGGAGATGGGCTTCGACAACCGTCGTCCGGCCGCCAGCGATGACATTGCCCATACCCTGAACTACAAGGCAGTCAGCAAGCGCCTGGAGCAGTTCGTGCGTGAATCGGAGTTCGGCCTGGTGGAAACGCTCGCCGAGCGCTGCGCGCAGATCGTGCTGGACGAGTTCGACGTGAAGTGGCTGCGCCTGAAGCTGAGCAAGCCCGGGGCGGTGCGCGGCGCACGCGCGGTCGGCGTGATCATCGAACGCGCGCGGGACTGACCTGATGGGGCCGGCCGCTGGCTGGCACTCCCCGGTAGTGCCGGCCGCTGGCCGGCAACCTCAAGAACACTGATACAGACAGGAGACAACCGATGGTGGACGCAGTGGTGGCGGTACAGTGGCTGGAACAGCTGCAGAACACACTGGAACCCTATCCTGGCGCCTACCTGGCGTTGATGATCTCGGCGCTGCTGCTTGCCGCCGGCCTGGCCAACTGGGTGACCAAGCGCATCCTGCTGCGCGGTCTGCGGAGGCTGCTCAACCGTCTGCCGGGCGCCGATACCGGCCGCGGCAGCCATCTGATGCGGGTCATCTCGCGGCTGTCCAACGTGGTGCCCAGCCAGGTGATCGCCTCGGGCATCCGTATCGTGCCGGACCTGCCGCCGGGCCTGGTCGGCTTCATCATCGGTGCCTGCCAGGCGTGGGCAATCCTGACCGTGGTGCTGGCGCTGTCGCACGCGCTGGATGCGGCCAACGACCTGTACGAGCGTCGCCCCGAGGCGCGCAACAAGCCGATCAAGGGCTACCTGCAGGTCGCCAAGATCATCATCTTCGTGATCGCCGGGTTGTCGATCGTTGCCACGTTGGCCGGCGTCGACCTGCGCTACCTGGTCACCGGCCTGGGCGCGGCCACCGCGGTACTGATGCTGATCTTCCAGGACACCATCCTGTCGCTGGTGGCCAGCGTGCAGATCAGTGGTGATGGCCGCATCCGCATCGGCGATTGGATCGAGATGCCCAGTCAGAACGCCGACGGCGATGTCATCGATATCGCCCTGCATACGGTGACGGTGCAGAACTTCGACAAGACCATCACCACCATCCCGACCAAGAAGCTGGTGACCGAGTCGTTCAAGAACTGGCGTGGCATGCAGGAAGCGGGGGGCCGCCGGATCAAGCGCGCGCTGTACCTGGACCAGCACAGCGTGCGCTTCATGGAAGAGGACGACCTGGCCTTCCTTGGCCAGTTCGCCCTGCTGGGCGACTACCTGCGCGGCAAGCAGCAGGAGCTGGGCCAGTGGAACGGGCGCCTGCGCGAGCAGGGCGTGGCCGAGGTCAACAGCCGCCGGGTGACCAACCTGGGCACGTTCCGGGCGTACGTGGAGCGCTACCTGGCCAGCCATCCGGGCATCCACACCGACATGACCCTGCTGGTGCGCCAGCTGCAGCCGACCACCGAAGGCCTGCCGCTGGAGCTGTACTGCTTCACCCGCAGCACCGCCTGGGGCGAGTACGAAGCGGTGCAGTCGGACATCTTCGACCACCTGCTGGCGATCCTGCCGGCCTTTGGCCTGCGGGTGTTCCAGGCGTCCAGTGACGCCATGTTGATGGCCGGGCAGCGCCAGTTGGCCGGCTCGGAGTAAGCTGCGATGCCCCCGGCCGGACCGTACGGATCCGGCTGGTGGCTGAAACTGAATGACGAAACCTCTCGCCAAATCGTCCGGGATCGCTAGAATGCCGGGCTTGTAAACGTTTTCATCAAGGACTGCCGGTGGCCTCCGATCGCATCGAATCCCTCATTGCCCAGATGACCGTCGAGGAAAAAGTCGGCCAGCTGGGTGTCTTCGCGGACATGGTCCGCCCGTTCGCCCCGGACGTGAACCCGGAAGCCAACGTGCGCAATGCCGATCAGGTGCTGCAGCAGGTGCGCGAGGGCAAGGTCGGCTCGCTGTTCAACGGTGTCGGCGCCGAGCTCGGCCGCCGCATCCAGCAGGTCGCCACCGAGGAGAGCCGCCTCGGCATCCCGGTGATCCTGGCTGCCGACGTCATCCACGGCATGCGCACGGTGTTCCCGATTCCGCTGGGCGAAGCGGCCAGCTTCGAGCCGGACCTGGCCGAGCGCACCGCGCGTGCCACCGCGGTTGAAGCCACCGCTGCCGGCCTGCACTGGACCTACGCACCGGCAGTGGACATCGCCCGCGACCAGCGCTGGGGCCGTGGTGCCGAAGGTGCCGGTGAGGACGTCGTACTGGGCTGTGCCTTCGCCGCTGCCCGCGTGCGTGGCTTCCAGGGCAGCGACCTGCGCGCCGCCGATTCGCTGCTGGCCACGCCCAAGCACTTCGCCGCCTACGGCGCGGTGATGGCCGGCATGGAATACAACATGGTCGACATCTCGCCGCAGACCCTGCGCGACGTGCACCTGCCGCCGTTCAAGGCGGCCTTCGACGCTGGCGCGATCACCGTGATGTCCTCGTTCAACGACATCAACGGGGTGCCGGCCAGCGCCAACGCCGAGCTGCTGACCGACATCCTGCGCGGTGAATGGAAGTTCCCGGGCGTGGTGATCTCCGACTACACCGCCGACATGGAACTGGTCGCGCACGGCTACGCCGCCGACGACCGCGACGCCACCGCCAAGGCGTTCACCGCTGGCCTCGACCTGAGCATGCAGAGCGGCTTCTACGCCGAGCACCTGCCGGGCCTGGTGGAGAGTGGCGAGGTGCCGATGAGCGTGCTGGATGAAGGCGTGCGCCGCATCCTGTGGCTGAAGGAAACCATCGGCCTGTTCGACGACCCGTACCGTTCGCTGGACCCGGCGCGAGAAGCCGATACCTCGCACATTGCCGCCCACGACGAACTGTCGCGTGATGCCGCGCGTCGTTCGATCGTGCTGCTGAACAACCGCGACAATGTGCTGCCGCTGCAGAAGAACGGCCAGAAGATCGCGCTGATCGGCCCGTTCGTGCAGGACCGCGACAACATCGAAGGCTGTTGGACGCTGTTCGGCGACAAGCAGCGTTACGTGGACCTGGAAACCGGCGTGCGCGCGGCCATCGGCGATGACGCGCTGCTGGAAGTGGTGCCGGGTTGCGAACTGGAAGCCGCCATTGCCGGTGGCACCGAAGCGGCCGTGGCCGCCGCGCTGCGTGCCGACGTGGTGGTACTGGCGCTGGGCGAGCCGCAGCGTTACAGCGGTGAGGCGCAGTCGCGCGTGGAGATCACCCTACCGCCGGCACAGCAGGCGCTGGCCGAAGCAGTGGCGATGACCGGCAAACCGCTGGTGGTGCTGCTGCGCAATGGCCGCGCGCTGGCTCTGCAGGGCGCGGTGCGCAATGCGCATGCCGTGGCGATCACCTGGTACCTGGGCACGCAGACCGGGCATGCCGTGGCCGATGTGCTGTTCGGCGATTACAGCCCGTCCGGTCGCCTGCCGGTCAGCTTCCCGCAGGTGTCCGGCCAGCAGCCGTACTTCTACAACCACCCGCGTACCGGCCGCCCGGAACTGCCGACGATGTCGGAGTTCAAGGCACGCTGGCGCGAGATCCCGAACGAGCCGCTGTATCCGTTCGGCCACGGCATCGGCTACACGACCTTCGCCTACGGCGTGCCGCAGCTGAGCAGCGCGCGCGTCGGCTGGGACGACACCCTGACCCTGACTACCACGCTGACCAACACCGGCAACGTGGCCGGCGAGGAAGTGGTGCAGCTGTACATCCATGACCGCGTGGCCAGCCGCGTGCGGCCGGTGCGTGAGCTGAAGGACTTCCGCAAGGTGGCCCTGCAGCCGGGCGAGTCGACCGAGGTGGTGTTCACCCTGACCCGCGAGCAGCTGGCATTCACCGGCCGCGACGGCGTGCTGCGTGCTGAGCCGGGCCTGTTCGACGTGTGGGTGTGCGCCTCGTCGATGGCCGGTGAGGCGGTGCAGTTCGAGCTGCTGAAGGCCTGATCGGTAGAGCATCTACGCATGGCGTGGATCTACTGGCAATGAGTAGCGTCGGGCCATGCCCGGCCTCCTCACCCATGGCAAACACGCCGGGCGCGGCCCGGCGCTACCATCGGACTCCCTGTATCGATGGAGCCCGCGCATGCGCACGATTGCTTTCCTGATCCCGGCCCTGCTGCTGGCGGCCTGTTCGCAGCCAGCATCGCCGCCCGAGCCCGCTGCCGACGCGCCACCGCCGATGACCGGTGCGACGCCGGCCGAGGCGGCCGCCAGCACCACGCCCGATGCCGTTGCGGCACCGCAGGCTGCGGCGGAACACGCGAAGGATGTGGCGGCGGCGCCGGCGGATGCTTCCAGCCCCGTCGAACCCGCAGCAGACGACGCCCGCGCGCGCATCGAGACGCTGCTCGGCGATGCGGCGCAGTATGAAAAAGTATTCAATGCCTTCAAGGCCGCCGTGGTCGCGGGCGACCGTCCTGCCGTGGTTGAAGAAGTGCGCTTCCCGCTGAACATCAGTGGTGGCAAGAAGATCACCGGACCCGGTGAATTCCAGCGCAACTACGAAAAGATCATCACCCCGGCGGTGGTCAAGGCCGTATCCGCGCAGGAGTTCGGCAAGGCCTTCGTCAACCAGCAGGGCGTGATGATCGGCGATGGCCAGGTGTGGTTGAACGGCCAGTGCCTGGACAAGGCCTGCACGCGCACGGAAGTGAAGGTCATCACCATCCAGTGAAAGCAGACGGCCCCGCATGCGGGGCCGTTGCAGTTCGGTAGTGCCGGCCGCGGGCCGGCAACCCGGCCAATCAGGCCTTCGGCGTGAGCTTCAGCAGCCGCGCCTTGCTGCCGTCTTCCAGCAGCCACAGCGCGCCGTCCGGGCCCTGTTCCACTTCACGGATGCGCTCGCCCATGTTGAAGCGCTCGGCTTCGCGTGCGTTGTCGCCATCGAAGCTGACGCGCACCAGGGAGGTGGACGACAGGCCACCGATGAAGGCGCTGCCCTTCCACTGCGGGAACAGGTTGCCGTTGTAGAACATCAGGCCGGCCGGGGAAATCACCGGGTTCCAGGTCACCTTCGGTGCGGCGAATTCCGGACGGGTGTCGTGGTCCGGAATCGGACGGCCATCGTAGTGATCACCGTTGGACACGATCGGGTAGCCATAGTTGGCACCGCGCACGATCAGGTTCAGTTCATCGCCGCCGGCCGGGCCCATTTCCTGTGCCCACAGCTTGCCATTGGCATCGAAGGCGATGCCCAGCACATTGCGGTGGCCCAGCGACCATACCTGCGCGGCCACGCCACCCTGCGAGGCGAACGGATTGTCGGCCGGCAGGCTGCCGTCGTCGTTGAGACGGATGATCTTGCCCAGGTTGCCGCTCATGTCCTGCGCCGGATCGAACTTCTGCCGTTCGCTGGAACTGATCCACAGCTTGCCGTCCGGGCCGAAGGCCAGGCGATGGCCGTAGTGGCCTTCGCCACTGACCTTCGGCGTCTGCCGCCAGATCACCTTCAGGTCTTTCAGCTGGCCGCCGCCGTTGGCGTCGAGGGCGAGGGTGGCACGGGCCACGGCCGCGCCGCGTGTATCCAGCGTGCCTTCCTCGGCATAGCTGACGTAGACCACATGGTTGCGGGCGAAATCCGGATGCAGGATCACATCACCGAAACCGCCCTGGCCGCCGTAGGCGACCTTGGGGACACCGGTGATCTCATGCTTCTGGCCACTGGCGAGGTCGAGGTGCTGCAGCTTGCCGCGCTTTTCGGTCACCAGCAGGCTGCCATCGGGCAGGAAGGTCATCGCCCACGGCTGGTCGAAACGGCTGACCTCGGTGGCGGTGAAGGGGCGTTGGTCGGCGGTCGCGGCGGTTGCCGGGGCCTTCTGACCTGTCGCATCAGGACCGGCAGCATTGCAGGCGGTGGTGGCGAGGATCGGCAGCAGGCCGAGTGCGAGCAGCAGGGGCGTGCGGGTCATGGGTATCTCCAGCGGAAGGGGACGCGGATGGCCAGGCTCTCCCTTGTATACCACCGGGCAGGTGACGGTCGTGGCCCGAAGGGCCTGCTACCCCCTGTGCGGCTTGGCGCGGATCGTCTAGGGTGTTCTCGCCCGGGCAAAGCATGCCCGCCTGTCTGCCAAGGAACTGCAATGAACGCACCCCTCATCCATCGACCTTCGCCCGCCTTCATCGCCGCCTCATGGGTGGCCCTGCTGCTGGGCGCAGTGGCCTACCTGGTAGGCCTGTTCAATGCCGAAATGCCGCTGAACGAAAAGGGCTATTACCTGACCCTGCTGCTGTTCGGCCTGTTCGCGGCGGTATCGCTGCAGAAGAGTGTGCGCGACCGCGTCGAGAGCATTCCGGTGAGCGGCCTGTACTACGCGCTGTGCTGGTTCGCGCTGCTGTCGGCGCTGCTGTTGCTGCTGGTCGGTCTGTGGAACGCCACCCTGGTGCTGAGCGAGAAGGGCTTCTATGGCATGGCGTTCGCGCTGTCGTTGTTTGGCGCGGTGGCGGTGCAGAAGAACACCCGCGACCTGATTGCCGCGAATGCGGCCGAGCCCAAACGCGCTTCGTCGATTCCGCCGTTGCCGGAACAGGACTGACGGGCGGAGGTAGAGCCGAGCCCACGCTCGGCTGCTGTGTATCGGCAGCCGAGCGGGCTCGACTCTACAGCTGAGGCTTCAGCCGAGCATGGGCTCGGCTCTACAACGTGCTGTTATGCGTTGCGGTCCCGGCGTGGGTCCAGGTTGACCGCTTCTTCCCAGCCGCGACGCACGGCGCTGCGGGCCTGCGCCCATTCCAGCCGGCTCTTGCCGCGCTCCTTCGCCCATCGCGATTCCAGCTCGCCTTCGATCTCTTCGTATGCGCGGATCATGTCCTGCGCGCGCGCGGTGTGGCCGATCTGGTACGCCGGCTCGTAATCGTCGAAGAACAGCTGGTTGTCGTAATACGGCTCGCTGGTATAGCGATCACGCCAGTAGTCCGAAACCGCCTGGCGTGGGGTTCCGTCTTCCGGCACGCGGCCGGGGATCTGGTAATCAGTGCTCATGGGCAGGAGGCTCCGTGGTGGACGAAGCCTGATCCTGCCTGTCGCCCGGTTAACGCATCGGGCCGGCAGCGTGATCGGCAGGTCAATCGGCGCTGGCGTCCTTGCGCGGCAGCGTGTAGATGACCGCGCCAACCGCGAAGGCGACCAGCGCCGCGGCGATGTTCTGCCAGCTGGCACTGGCGAACAGGGCCACGCACAGCAGCAGGGCCAGCACCGGAATCAACGGGCCACCGGGCAGCTTCAACGCACCGGGGCGGTCCGCATAGCGCTTGGCCAGTACCAGCACCGCTGCTGCAGTACCGATGTAGGCGAACAGGCGCGTGGTCATCGACAGCAGCGCCAGCTGCACGAACGAGCCGGACAGGGCCAGGCCGAGGGCGATCAGGCCCTGACAGAAGATCGCTGCGGCCGGGGTGCGGAAGCGCGGGTGCACCTGCGCCAGCACCTTCGGGCCGTAGCCATCGCGTGCCAGGGCGAACAGGAAGCGCGGGCCCATCATCATCGTGTTGCTGTTGGTGCCGAGGATGGAGATGGTCGCGCCCACGGTGAGGATCAGCGCCAGTGCCTCACCGCCGAAGCTGGAGGCGGCATCGGCCAGCGGCGTGGCCGAGCTGGCCAGCCCGGGCAGGGTGCCTTGGGCCACGATCTGCACCGCCGCGTAGATCACGGTGACGGTGACGATCATGGTGATCAGCGCGAACGGGATGTCGCGGCGTGGGTTGCGGTATTCGCCGGCCGCGGCCGGGATGTTCTCGAACCCGGCATAGGCATACAGCAGCAACAGCGCCGCCTCACCCATGCGCTGCAGGTCGTGCGGATCCGGGCGCTGGCCGGAGAAGGCAAGCTGCGGGTCGATGTAGAACGCACCGATGGCCACGAACAACAACAGCGGCAGCATCTTGCCGATCACCAGCACGATGCCGGTACGCGCGGCCGACCGCACGCCGATGATGTTCACCCCGGTCAGGAAACCGAGCGAGACCACGATGATCGCGATGCGGCCCATGCCTGCGCCTGCCCACGGCCAGAACCGCGCTACGGCGTCGGCCAGCGCATTGCTGAGCGCTGCAGCGGAGCTGATGCGGGTCAGCCAGATCATCCAGCCGATCTCGAAGCCGGCAAAGCGGCCGAAGGCTTCGCGCGCGTACAGGTAGCTGCCACCGGGTTCATCGAAATAGCTGGCTGCCTGCGCGTAGCACAGCACCAGCAGGGCGACGACGATACCGGCGGCGACCACGCCCCACAGGCTGAAGGGGCCGAGCAGGGCGACCGTAGCCGCCGGCAGCAGGTAGATGCCACTGCCGACCACGTCGTTGATCGACAGGCCAACAATCTGCCAGCGGCTGACGGCGCGTTGCAGTTGGGGTTCGTCGGCGGCGCTCAACGTGCGGCTCCTTCAAGCGCGGGCAGTTTCCACTGTGCCTGCAGGCGCTGGTATTCGGCGCGTGGCAGCAGCACGAAACGCGGCGTGTCCTGCGGGCGCAGCCAGTCCAGCAATGCCTGCATGCGCGCCTGTGGCATCGCGGTACAGCCAGCGGTGGCCTCGCCGGGCTGGCGCCACAGATGAGCGAAGATGCAGCTGCCCTTGCCGGGCTGGTTGTCCGGGTTGTGCGCGATCACGAAGCCTTCCTGATAACGCACGTCGCCCTTGTTGTGCAGGTCCAGCCGCATCGGTTCGGTGGAGCCGGTGATGGCGGCACTGCCAACCTTCTTTGCATCGACGATGCGGTTGTAGAACGGCGATGCCGGTACGTCCATGCAGTAGCTGGTGCTGCTCATCGGCTGGTAGGTCATCGCCGTTCCGGGCCGGGTGACGGCATAACCGAACGCGCTGCCCAGCGCGAACACACCGGCCGGACTGCGGCCGTCGCCTTCCTGTTTCTGCGGGCCGTCGGCCTGCGCAGGATGCAGGCCCAGGCCCCAGGCACTACCGGTGCGGCCCAGCGCCACCGGGAAGGCCTGGCCGTGCTTGCGCCATTGCTTGCCGTCGCGCACGAAGGCCTGCAGCTGCCCCTGCGTGCTGTCCCAGTTCTCGCTGGTGACGACGATCAATTGGCGTGCCTCATCCAATGGTGCGGCATGGACAGTGACGGCCGCCGCGAGCAGCAGCGCGGCGGATGCAAGGCGGGCCAGCAACAGGTTCATCGGGCGCTCCGGTCAGGAATCCAGCAGGTGATCGATCCGTTCCAGGTTCACCGCCAGCTGCTGCTGGCGATCCGGATTGGCGTGGCAGAGCAGCACGAACAGGAAATCGAGCAGGGCATGCATGGCGCTACGGTACAGCAGCTGTGCCACCTGCGGCGCGCGGTCGTGCGCGCACACCACCAGCGCCGCATCGGCGTGCGCGCGCAGCGGGTTGGCGGTGTGGCGGGTGATCGACACCACCTTGCCGCCCATGTCCTGGAACTGGCGCGACAGCTGCGACAGCTGTGGCAGGTTGCCGAACTCGGAGAACATCAACAGCACATCACCCGGGCGCGCCGCGGACAGGTTGGCCAGCATCAGGATCGGATCGGTATGGGGCACTACCAGCAGGCCGAGCAGCGACAGCCGCATGGCGAATTCACGTGCGTACAGGCCGTCGTCACCGAGGCCGTGGACAAACAGCTTCGGCGCGCCGTCGAGCAGCTGCACGATGCGTTCGATCTCCTCGCGGGGGTTGGCTTGGCGGGTTTCTTCCTCGGCCTGCGCCTTGCTGCGGCGCAGGGCATCGCCCAGGCGCAGGTAGTCATCGCTGATGTCCGGTGCGGCCGGCGCCTGCTGCGGGTCGGCACCGGCACGGGCAACATCCTCGCCGATGGAATACTTCAGGTCCGGGTAGCCCTTGAAGCCGAGCTTCTGGCTGAACTTGACCACGCTGGACTGGCTGATGCCCAGCGCACTGGCCAGCTGCTGCGAGGAGTAATCGCGCAGCAGGTGGGCGTTGTCGAGGATGAAGTCGGCGATGCGGCGTTCGATGGCCGACATCTGCCCGCGCTCGGTGCGGATTTTCAGCAGGGGCGGCATGCGGGGTGTCCGGGCATGTGTAGGCGCGTTGCGGTTGGCTGCGTAGAGCGTCTCATGGAGTGGGTCAGGTGGGTGGGATTTGCAGGGGACGCCGCAAGTACGTCCGTGCAGGCTTGGCCGCCGCATTCATGCGGCGGACACCCCAGCAAACCCCACCCGCCCGCCCCCGGACAGATCGCGCGCGTGCCAGCCGCGAAGGGGGTGCGGGGTAGAGCAGAAGCAGGAGCATCCACTCGTGGCGTGGATCTACCCGGAGCTGCTGTTGAGTCCGCCTTCAAGCGAGCCGAGCACCGCAGGTCCGGCGAGGGCGAAGAGGCGCGGGTGTCTGAGCGCAGCGAGTTCCCGCGCCGTCCCTCGACGGGCCGAGGAGCGCAGGGAACCGGTGCACAGCACCGGCTCGCGGCCGGCGGAGCGTTTCTTTTGGTTACTTTTCTTTTCGCGAAAAGAAAAGTAACGCCCGACCCAAAGTCAGTTGTACGCCAAGCCAGCCGCAAGGCAGAAATCAACCGAGCATCTCCAGCCCCCGCACTTCGGTGATGCCCAGCCCCGGCACATCGCTGATGCTGATCTCGGACTCGTTGAAGCGCACCCCGCCGCTGACCGGATCGAACTGCCCCAGCGACGGGCCATCCAGATCGACCTTGGTGATCACATCGCTCTTGGCTACCGCCAGATGCACTGCCGCGGCGACGCTGATGCTCGACTCGATCATGCAGCCGATCATGCACGGCACGCCGTAGATGCCGGCGATGTCGGCGATGCGGATCGCGTTGGACAGGCCGCCGGTCTTCATCAGCTTGATGTTGATGATGTCGGCGGCGCGTTGCTGGATCAGGTCCATCACCTGGCTGGGACTGAACACGCTTTCGTCGGCCATCACCGGCGTGTTGACGCGGTCGGTGACGTACTTCAGGCCAATGATGTCGGCCGCTTTCACCGGTTGTTCCAGCAGTTCCAGCACCACGCCGGCGTCTTCCAGGGTGCGCATCGCATGCACGGCCTGCTTGGCGGTCCAGCCCTGGTTGGCGTCCAGGCGCAGCAGGGCTCGGCCCTCCACGGCGGCATGGATCGCCTTGACCCGCTCGATGTCCACGCCGATGTCCTTGCCGACCTTGATCTTCAGCGACTCGAAGCCGCGTTCGATCGCCGACAGCGAATCGGCCACCATCTTGTCGATGTAGTCCACGCTGATGGTGATGTCGGTGGTGATCACCGGGTCGCCGCCACCCAGCATCTGGTACAGCGGTGCGCCATGCAGCTGCGCCCACAGATCGTAGAGCGCGATTTCCACCGCTGCCTTGGCGCTGGTGTTGCGCTCCATCGCGGTCTGCACCAGCGTGCACAGGCGGTTGAGGTTGACCACCTCCTGGCCGATCAGGCGCGGGGCGATGAAGTGGCGGATCGCTTCGATGATCGAGCCGTGCGTGTCACCGGTGATGACTGCGGTGGCCGGCGCCTCGCCGTAGCCGGTGTGGCCGGTATCGGTGCGGATCAGCACCACCACGTCTTCCACGGTCTCCACGGTGCGCAGCGCGGTCTTGAACGGTGTTTTCAGCGGCACGCGCAGCATGCCCAGTTCGATGGCAGTGATCTTCATTCAGGGATTCTTGGCACGCAGGCGTTGGATGTTGGTGATGCGGTCGATGTAGCGGACGCTGTCGCTGGCCATCATCGGCTCCAGCGGCGTGACCGATACGCCATTGAGATGGGCCTGCACACGCTTGCCGTCGGCGCCGAACCAGCTGCCGCCCGCGGTATCGTGGATCACCCAGGTGCGGCCGTCGACGTGGCCGATGGCCATCATCACGTGGCCGGGGATGTAGACCAGATCGCCCACCTGCAGATCGGTGACGGCGCGGTCGCGCAAGGCCTTGCTGTCCTTGGGGGTGAATGGCAGGCGGTCCAGCGCCGGGCTGATCGCCTGTGCGCTGGTATTGCGCGGCAGCAGTACGCCGAAGCTGCGGTAGATCTCCGACACGAATCCACTGCAGTCGCGGGTGTCGTAGTCGTGGCCCCAGCCGTAGCGCTCGCCGAGGAACTTGAACGACTGCTGCAGCAGCAGGCGCGGGGTCAGCGGCAGGTAGTCGGCGGCGGTGTCCTGCGAGCGCGGCAGCAATGCCGGCACCAGGCGCAGGCGGCCATCGGCCTCGCGCACCGGCAGCTGCACCACCCACGAGGCGTGCGCCTGTTGCCCGTTCACCGGTTCGGCGGCTGGCCAGTCGGCCAGCACCGGCAGGCGCACGCCCATGTCCAGCTGCAGGCGCGATACGCGCGGTTCTTCGGGGGTGTAGGCGGTGTGCGCGGTGGCACCGGTGACGATGCGGTACGGGCCCTTCGCGCCGTAGCCGAGCACCGTGGCCTTGTCACCACTGGCCACGGCATCGGCTTCGATCCAGGCGCTGTAGCGCTCGCTGTGCACGAACAGCCAGCGGCCATCGGCACTGCGGTGGACCACGGCAACCTTGTCACCGGGGAACAGTGCCGACTCCTGGAAGCGGTCGATATCGGTATCGCCGACGGTGCTGAAAACACGCTGGCGGGTCGGGAAGGTACGCAGCGCGGCACGCTTCACCACCAACCCGTACGACGGTGCAACCTGCGCAGGAACGGCGTCGAGGCCGAGGTTGGCTTCGATTGCGGTGCGCAGGCCGGGGGCGATGGCCTGGCCCTTCTCGTCATACAGCGCCCGCTTGGGCCAGCTCGAAAGCGCGCCGATGCTGTCGCGCACCTGCGTGGCGCTGAGCTGTGCGGGCAGCGTGGCGATGTCCTGGATGTGGTTGTCCTCGGCGCGCATCCGCGCGTTCTGCGCATTGATCTGCGCGCGGTCCAGGATCGGTGCGTCGGCGTTGTCCAGGCGTGCGGCCCAGTAATCCGGGGTGAGGTAGGCCTCATGCAGGCCGATCACGTAGGGCAGCGGTGCGCCGGGGTCGGGTGCAGGCGTGGCCGCCTGGGTAAAGGCCGGTACAGCCAGCAGGCCCAGCGCCAGCGCCAGGGTCAACCTGCGCGGCCAGTGCCGACGCGGTTCGCGGGAAGCCAGGATCATGCGCTGCACACCCTCCTCGAAAGCCTGTTGGAATATTTATTCCTTTCGGCCGCGAAAGCAAGAATAAATTATTGACCGGTCCTCCGGCCCGTGTTACACAGCCGTTACCACCCGCGCTTGGGAAGTGTCGCTGTGGATCCTGCCGTTCGCAAACCGTCTCTGCCTGCCGCTGCCGGCCTTGGTGCCGCGCTGCTGCTGTGGGCGTGGGCGGCACCGGCCGCGGATCAGCGCAGTGCCGTCGATCGTGAGCGGGAAACGCAGCTGATCGATCTGGTCGACAGCGGTCGCTTCAGGGATGTCGATGCGACGTTCGCCGCAGACGGCGTGCCCGCACCCGCCGACTTCCAGTACGAGCGCATGCGCCGCATCAAGATGGATTTCAGCCTCGACGAAGCCGCAGCCAAGGCCGCCGTTCGCCGCTGGATTCCCGACCTGACCGACGAGGAGTTCGCGCGCTGGGACCAGCAGGGGCTGATCGAGCACTACGATATCGACGGCACACGCTGGTACTTCAAGCGCGCACCGTCGAACCTGTTCCTGCTCAGCGACGAGGCGCGTGCGCGTCGTCGGGCAGATGCGCCTATGCCACCGCCCGGCCCGAATGAAGTGCTCAATGCGCATCACGCGCGCGCAGTCGCTGTCTCCGAACAGAGCGGCACGACATCTGTGCTGCCGCAGCGCATCGAATTCACGCAGTCGCTCACGGTGAAAGCGGACGCAGTGCCGGCCGGCGAAACCATTCGTGCATGGATTCCGTACCCGCGCGAGATTCCCGGCCAGCAGGAGCGCGTGCAGTGGGTTGCCAGTTCGCCGGGCAAGGCGCGTATCGCCCCGGCCAGCACGCAGCAGCGCACCGCCTATTTGGAAGCCAAGGCCGTGGCTGGCCAGCCGACGCGCTTTGAAATCCGCTACGCGGTGACGATCTTCGCGCGTCACACGGCAATCGATGCGACGAAGGTGCAGGCGACGCCGAATGATCCCGCATTGAAGCCCTATCTGGCCGAGCAGCTGCCGCACGTACGCTTCACCCCAGCGTTGAAGCTGTTCTCCGACCAGGTGCTGCAGGGCGAGACACGCCCGTATGAAGTGGTACGCAGGCTGTTCGCGGCGGTCGACCGCATTCCGTGGGCAGGGGCGCGTGAGTACTCCACGATCAGCAACATCAGCGACTACGCGCTGCGTGCCGGCCACGCCGATTGCGGGCAGCAGACCCTGCTGCTGATCGCCCTGCTGCGCATGAACGGCATTCCCGCGCGCTGGCAGTCGGGCATGGTGTTTTCCGACGATGGCAGCGGCTACAACAACCTGCACGACTGGGGCCAGGTCTACCTGGCGCCCTATGGCTGGCTGCCGATGGATGTGACCACCGGTGCGCTGGCCATCGACACGCCCGCGCTGCGTGATTTCTACCTGGGTGGCCTCGATGGCTACCGCATCGCCTTCAACGACGATTTCGGCCAGGCCTTCGTGCCGGCCAAACAGCACTACCGCTCGGAAACGGTCGACTCGCAGCGCGGCGAGGCCGAGTGGTCAGGCGGCAACCTGTACTTCGACCAATGGAGCTATGACTTCCAGTGGCGGGTACTGCCAGCCGGGCAACGCTAGCGCGACACACCACCCCACCACCATTCAATTCTTGCAGGAGAGAGCAGGGGATGAAGGCTTACAACATCAAGCGGGCGGCCTTGTGCGTCGCCCTCGGGACGTGCCTGGGCATCATGCTGCCTACCACGGCCATGGCCCAGAACGTGTCGGGCGCCGTCGCCGGCCGCGCGACCGCAGGCGATCAGATCACCGTCGTCAATGCCGGCACCGGTCTGACCCGGACGGTCACCGTCGGTGCCGATGGCAGCTACCGCCTCGGCCAGCTGCCGGTGGGTGACTACCGGCTGCAGCTCAGCCGCGATGGGCAGACACTGGGCGAACAGGTGGCGGTCAGCGTCGCTGTCGGTGGTACCACCACAGTCAACCTGGCCAGTGGTGGCGGCGTCACCAACCTCGATGCGCTGCAGGTGGTCGGTACCCGCGTGATCAACCGGGTGGACGTCTATTCCACCGAGACCTCGTTCAACATCAACCGCCAGGAGATTTCCCGGCTGCCGGTGGCACAGGACCTGTCCGCTGTCGCGTTGATGGCACCGGGCGTGGTCGGCGGTAACTCGTCGTTCGGCGGCCTGTCCTTCGCTGGTTCCTCGGTGGCCGAGAACGCGGTCTTCATCAACGGCCTCAACGTCACCGACATGTACACGCGACGCGGCTTCAGCACGGCACCGTTCGCGTTCTTCAATGAATTCCAGGTCAAGACCGGCGGCTACTCGGTCGAGTTTGGACGTTCCACCGGCGGCGTGATCAATGCGGTCACCCGCTCAGGCAGCAACGAGTTCAAGGGCGGCGTGGAAGTCACTGCCGAGCCCAGTGCTGGGCGCTCCAGCGGCGGCGACCACTTCCATCGCGACGGTACGCCGCATTCCTACGGCAGCCGCGACAACAACTCGTTCCTGAAAACCAACGTCTGGGGCTCTGGGCCGATCATCAAGGACAAGCTGTTCCTGTTCGCCATGTACGAGGACCGCAACGACCGCGGCCACAACACCTCGTCCGATGGCAGCACCTGGTTCAAGAACAAGTCCGGCAATGGGTTCTGGGGCACCAAGCTGGACTGGAACATCAATGACAACCACAGCCTGGCGCTGCTGGCGTTCTCCGATGAGGGCGATGTCACCAACGCGTCCTATGCATACGACTGGGATGACAACCGCCTTGGCGACTGGGGCGGTGACTCGATCACCGAGACTGGCGGCAAGAACTGGTCAGCCACCTACACTGGCCACTTCGGACAGAACTTCACCGCCCGCGCGATGGTCGGCCAGAACAACCAGCGCGCGTTCACCAACTCGTCGCTGGACCAGGCCTGCAGCCCGGTGTTCACCGACAGCACCTATGGCACCCGTCTGTCCAAGCTGCAGGGCCTGCGCGCCGGTTGCCATCCGACCGGCACGGCCGTGGCCGAACGTGATGACACGCGCGACGTGGCGCGCCTGGACTTCGAATGGCAGCTGGGGGACCACCTGCTGCGCTTCGGCGTTGACCGCGAGCTGATGACCACCGACCAGACCACCCGTTATCCCGGGCCGACCGCCTTGAGCTACACCGCGTACGTGGCGCGTCCCGGGGATGAAGTGTGGGACGGTGCCAATGCCTACGTACCGGCCGGTGTCACCGAGATGCTGCGCGCGCGCAACCGGCAATCCGGCGGCAAGTTCGAGACCGAAGCCAATGCCTTCTATCTGGAAGACATCTGGAACATCACTCCCAACCTGATGCTGAACCTGGGCGTGCGCTGGGACCGCTTCGAAAACCGCACCGCCGCCGGCAAGGCGTTCATCAAGATGGACGATCTGATCGCGCCGCGCGTGGGCTTCTCGTGGGACATGAAGGGCGATGGCAGCACCAAGCTGTTCGGCAACGCGGGCCGTTACTACCTGCCGGTGACCAACAACATCAACGTCAACTTCGCCGGCGGCCTGACCGACGAGTACAGCTACTACGTGCTTGAGGGCTGGGAACGGAAAACCTCGCCCACCGGTTCGGCGTACATGGCACCGGTCATCGGCCAGCAGATCGGGCCGACCGACACCCGCATGAACACCGGTGGTGCCGACCTGCGGCAGAGCGTGGACAAGGATCTGAAGGCGGTCTACCAGGACGAGTACATCCTCGGCTTCCAGAACATGATCAACCAGGCCTGGTCGTGGGGCGTCAATGCCACCTACCGGCGCATGACCCGCGCACTGGATGACATCCGCATCAATTACACCCCCTGCGGACCGACGCCGAGCACGTTGTGGCCGATCGCAAACCCGGGCGAGAGCCTGACCATCTGGGGCGACAAGAGCATCGGCTGCGCCAACGAAGGATGGATCACCATCGATACCGCCAACAGTGGCTATCGCAAGGGGGGCAGCGGCGAGGTGATCGGTTATTCCAAGCCGAAGCGTACCTACAAGGCGCTTGAGTTCCAGATCGACCGCGCGTGGGACGAGAAGTGGATGCTCAACGCGTCCTACCTGTGGTCCAAGAGCGAGGGCAATTTCGAAGGGCCGGTGAACTCCGATACCAACTACGGTGATACCGGCATGGTCCAGTTCTGGGATCACCCGGCCACCAACGAACGTTATGGCGTGCTGTTCAACGACTTCCGTCACCAGTTCAAGCTGCGTGCTGCGTATGCACTGAACAAGCAGTGGTCGTTCGGCACCACGTTGCAGGTGCAGTCCGGCGGCCCGATCACCGCCTATGGCGTGATGTGGCCGAACGATTCGATCGCCGGTGGCAGCACGTCCAGTGAAGGCAGTGGTGGTGGCACCGGCTGGCTGTGCGTGGCCAACTGTTCCGGCCCGTATGACAAGCGCCAGTTCGAATACAGCCCGCGTGGTGCCTTCGGTCGCCTGCCGTGGACCTGGACCATGGGGGCGAACGTGACCTGGCGCCTGCCGGTGGAGGGCATCGACCTGAGTGCCCGACTGTCGGTGTACAACATCTTCAACAACCAGAAGACCATCAACGTGCATCAGCGTTACGAAGCGCAGCCTGGCCAGTACCGCGAGAACACCTTCGCCACCGGTACCCGCTGGCAGGCCCCGCGCTACACCCAGCTGGTGGTGACCTGGAACTTCTGATCGATGAGGATGCGCAGTGCCGGGCGTTGCCCGGCGCTGCCGATGGAGACCGACCGTGTATCGCCTGCTGACCTTAGCCGTGCTGCTTGCCGCCGCCCCTGCAGGGGCCGTGGATACGGCACGCCTGGATGCCGACATCGCCTTCGTGGTCCAGCACGAGCACCTGCCGGGGATGGCGATGGCAGTGGTCGAGGATGGCCAGGTGGTCTATCGCCACACCGAAGGAGTGCGCGGTGACGGCGGCCGCATCGACGAGGACACGCTGTTCAAGATCGCCTCCAACAGCAAGGCGATGACCGCCGCGCTGCTGGCCACGCTGGTGGAGCAGGGCAAGCTGCGCTGGGACGATCCGGTGCAGCGCCATCTGCCGGCGTTCCGCATGCATGACCCGTGGGTGAGCGAACACCTGCAGGTACGCGATCTGCTGATCCACAACAGCGGCCTCGGCCTGGGTGCCGGCGACCTGATGCTGTGGCCGGAACCCAATGCCTTCACCCGCAGTGACGTCATCGCCGGGCTGGCACACCTGAAGCCGGTCACCAGCTTCCGCAGCGGCTACGCCTACGACAACCTGATGTACGTCGTTGCCGGCGAGGTGGCCGCGGCCGCCGGTGGCAAGCCGTATGACCAGCTGATGCGCGAGCGGGTATTCGAACCGCTGGGCATGACCCGTTGCCAGGTGGGCGCGTGGTCGGTGAAGCAGGTCGGCAATGTCGCCCAACCGCATGTGCGGCGCGATGGCCGCAATGTGGTGGTCGGTGCGGATGGAACGCTCAGCCCCGACCTGACGTCGATGGCGGCTGGTGGCATCCGTTGTTCGCTGCGCGACATGACGCGCTGGATGCAGGTGCTGCTGGACCCGTCGCTGGCACCGGCGTGGTTGGGCGCCGAGCAACGCCGCATGCTGTGGACACTGCACATGCCGATGCCGTTGGGCGAACGCCAACGCGACTGGGACAACGCCCGTTTCTACGGTTATGGGCTGGGCTGGCGGGTGTCGGACATGGACGGGCACTGGAAAGTCGCGCACACCGGTACGTTGTCGGGCATGTATTCCTCGCTGGCGCTGCTGCCGGATCGCAAGGTCGGTGTGGTGATGCTGATCAACGGCGAGGCCGAAGAGGCGCGTACCGCGTTGATGCAGTCGGCGCTGAAACAGTTCACCGCGCCGGAAGACGCGCAACATGTGGGGTACTACCTGGCCGAACTGGCGGCCGATCGGGCTGTACGCGCCGCCACGGGGAGTCGTGCGCCCTCCACCAGGGCTGCGCAACCGGCCGCCGTCACCGATCTGGCGCAATGGCAGGGACGCTACCGCGATCCCTGGCTGGGCCCGGCATCGCTGTGTCCCACCGCCAATGGCCTGCGCTTCAGCGTGGACAAATCGCCCACGCTGCAGGCAACTGTGCAGCAACTGGAGGGGCGCTGGCTGCTGCGGTGGGATACGCTGGAGCCCTCGGCGCAGGCATGGCTGAATCCCGGTGCAGACACGCCGACGCTGGAGCTGCGCGCCATCGATCCGGAGATCGACTTCAGCTATGACTTCCAGGACCTGCATTTCACTCGTACTGGCGATTGCCCTGGCACCGGCGGCCCACGCCGCTGAGCCGCCGCGCATCTCGCCCGTCACCGACGCCACTGCGGCGGGGCTGGTGGATATCCGCACGCTGTCGCCGCGCATCGAGATGGACATCCGCTATGCCGGTGCCAACAACTTCACCGCTGCGCCCGTGCCGGGTTATGAGGCGCCAGCATGCTATCTGCTGGCGCCGGTGGCAAAGGCCTTGTCCGCTGTGGAGGCCGACCTGCGCGCGCAGGGTTTCGCGCTGCGTCTCTACGATTGCTATCGCCCGGTGCGCGCGGTGCAGGCGTTCATGGCTTGGGTGAACGATCCACGGGAACAGTCGCGCAAGGCCCTGCAGTATCCGGATCTGGACAAGCCGCAGCTGCTGAGCGACGGCTACATCGCCGAGCGTTCCGGCCACAGCCGCGGTGCCACCGTGGATCTTGGCCTGCTGGATTGTCGCAGCGGGCGCTGCACGCCGATGGACATGGGCACCGACTTCGATTTCTTCGGCCCACGCGCGCATACGCAGACGCCGGGCTTGAGTGATGCACAGAACGCCAACCGCCAACAGCTGGTGCAGGCGATGGCACGACGTGGTTTCGCCAACTATGCGCAGGAGTGGTGGCATTACACGCTGCAGCCCGAGCCGGATGCCGGTACTGCCTACGACGTGCCAGTGCGGTAGGGGGTGTCGGCAGGGCTGCGCCCTGCACCCGCCGAGGCCACTGCGCGAGCAACAGCAGAAGCAACAGCAACAGCAGAAGCTGGCATTCCGTGGGATGGCGGGGTGGTTCCGGTTGCGGGGGACGCCGTGAATACGTCCCTGTAGGCTTGGCCGCGGCATCCATGCCGCGGACACCCCCGCAACCGGACCCACCCCGCCTTCGACAGATTTCTGCAGCAGTTGGTGGGTGTCGACCTTGGTCGACACGTAGATCCACGCCATGCGTGGATGCTCTTCGATCAATTGTCGAGATATTCGATTTCGATGGAGATTCATCCACGCATGGCGTGGATCTACCAGATCGCGGAGATCTGTCAGAGGTGGGGCGGTGTGGGA
>NZ_JBHZOP010000108.1:0-21437 GCF_042787595.1 Stenotrophomonas sp. YIM B13575
CCGGGCCATGCCCGGCGTCTCTTCCCTTCCGCTGCGCTGGCCGGGCGTGGCCCGGCGCTACCGGTACTTCGGCACGAACACCTGGTTCACCGCTTCAGCCAGCTGGTCCGGCGGCAACAGGCCCTGGTCGAGCAGGAAGTTGTTGAACGCCAGGCGGTCGAACTTCGCGCCCAGTGCCAGCTCGGTCTGCATGCGCAGTTCGAGGATGCGGGTGTAGCCGTAGAAGTAGCTGCCCGCCTGGCCCGGCATGCGCACCATGTAGCGGTCCAGTTCCTGGGTAGCCATCGCCTTGGACAGGCCCACCTGCTCGATCAGCACGCGCTCGCCGTTGGCACGGTCGGTCAGGCCAAGGTTGAGCATCGGGTCCAGCATGGCGCGGGCGGCACGCAGCAGGCGGAACTGCAGCGCGATCATCTGCCCGTCCAGCGGCTCGTACGGCACCATCTCCGCTTCGGCGTACAGCGCCCAGCCTTCCACGTTCACCGAATTGAACGCGAACATCGTGCGCGCCAGCGACACGCCGCGCTCGACCATCGCGGTGAACTGCAGTTCGTGGCCCGGGCGGCCTTCATGCGCGCTCAGCGTCCAGGCCGCCGACCCGAAGTTGAAGTCGTCGTACTGCGCGCCCGCACCGGCCGCCGGGTTGCCCAGCGGCAGCACGAAGGTGCCCTGCTGCCCGGTGTTGTTGACCAGCGGCGCGGGCAGGAAGTGCGGTGCCGGGCTGGCAGCGCTTTCGGCGGCCGAGCCCAGGCGCATCTGCATTGCGCGCTGCGGCACATCGACGATGCGGTGCTCGCGGATCAACGGATCGATGGCATCGATCACCTTGCGGTAGTGGCCTTCCAGCTGGTCATCGGCGATCTTCTCGCCCTTCAGCGCGCGGATCACCGCCACCGGGTCGCTGGGGTCACTGACCTTCAGGCCCTTCTCTTTCGCGACAAGCGGCGCCAGCTGGCGCATCGCCGAGCGCGTTTCCATGAACTCCAGCTGCGCGCGCTGCATCAGCAGCTTCGGGTCGATATCAATGCCGACCTGCTTGAGCTGATAGGCGTACAGCGGGGCCGGCAGGCGCGCATCGGCACGCGCCTTCGGCAGCACCTCCTTGCGGGTCCATGCGGCGTACTCCTTCATCTGTGCGGCGAGCGCCTTCATCGCCTCGTCGGCACCAGCAACCTGGTACTTCTTCAGCAGCGACTCGATACCGGTGATGTAGGTCTCGACGTTGTCCAGCGACTGCTGCACTTCGATCTTCGTCGGCTGCAGCAGCGTGCTGTCCTTCAACCGCTCTTCGTAGCGCTGACGGGCCAGCGTGGTGAACGCGGTGCCGCCCGGCTGCAGGCCCGCGTACGCCTTGAGGCGATCGACCGCCTTGGCCCGGCGCTCGGCCGGCACCTGGTCGGACAGCAGCAGGTTGAGGCCGCTGAACACGCTCTGCGGCGCATCACGCCACGGCAGCAGGTACTTCTGGTTGAGCTCGCTGCCTTCGATGTTCTGGTTGGCGGCGGCGATCATGATCTCCAGGTCCTGGCGGACGTTGGGATCCTTCTCAGTGGCCAGTTTGGCCTTCAGTTCGTCGCGGGCCTTGGCCATCGCGGCGCGGTAGCGCTGGTCGTTGTCCGGGCCGAGGTCGGCGACCTTGTCGTCGTAGCCGGGCACGCCGAAGAAGCCGGTTTCCTCGGGCTGGAACGGGCCCTGGGCGTCCAGCAGGATCTGCGCCAGCGCGTTGCTGCGCGCGACCCAGGCCGGGCTGGCCGGCGTAGAGGCCTTGGCGGCCGGTGCGGCCAGGGCCGGTGGGGCCGACAGCAGCGGGGCGGCGGTCAGGGCCAGGGCGATGGCAAGCGCGATCGGCTTCATGGAGCACTCCAGGACAGGGTTGCCCGCACCCTACGCGCTCATGGCGGTGGCGACAATCGCCCGGAGGTCACGGGTGCGGATATGAGGCATCGGGGTTCTGCGCTGGCGGATCCGGGTAGAAGCCGGCAACGACGCCTTTCGTCTCGCGCAGGACTCTTGCGTTGTCATGAAGATCAACCGATCCCGTTGGCACGCCTCCGTGCTGGATGAGCGGGGATGACCAGATGTTCACCCGCGGGCAGGTCCGGTCACTGCATTCCAAGGCCATGACGGTACGCCAACCAGGCGCGTCTTCCGCGTTGAACTGATAGCCATGCCCGAATGCGAATCTGGGCGGATCAAGTGTCACGTTCTCGGGATCATGATCTGCTCCCAGCAAATGGCCGATCTCATGCGCAAGGGTGTGCTGGGCCAGGCATCTGCGCTCAACAGCGAGAAAGGCCGTTTCCCGGGTCGCCAATACCTGCTGAGCCAATCCGCATGCGGGAGCGCCCGAATGTGTATCGATGATCATCACCATCACGTCGGCTCGCTCGCCCTCGCGCGCCACGTGCAGCAGCCAGAGTGGTCCGCGCCTACCCTTTGCGATGTCGTCGAGAGTCTGATCAAGCGTGGTTTCGCGGTATCCCGGAAGCGCGTTGGCCGCCGTCTGCAACTCCAATTCAATACCGCTTGCTGCAAATCCGGCATTGGCCTCGATCACTGCAGCCCTGACCTGCTCGATTGCCGGATCCAGCCCATCCACCAGCGCGCCTGCCGCAAAGCCGTACGCAACCCGAATCACATCGCGACCTTCGCCGCTCCCGCCGGCGGCAATTCCTGTAGGAAGGTCTGGAGCGGGCCGATCTGGTCGCCGGTCCCTCACATCGTCACGCTCGTCTCGTAGAGCGCGGCGCACATCGCGCTTTACCAGTCGATCACCGTCCAGCGTGTAATGCCAGAACCCAAGGGCGAATCTCGCATGTGTTCCTGAAGCGTCCGACCAGATTCTCACGTAAGTGCGCTGCTCAAGCTTCCTTTCAGCATCCAGCGCTACGGACTTCACCTTACCCACCCACTGCAGGCCTGAGATCGAGCGCACCTCTCGTTGGGCACCTACGTCACCCGCAGGCCGGTAGATCACACTCTGGACGCTCTCGAACAGGGGTTCGGAAGGATCGCGGACAAGGTGAAGAACCCTGTCGTGGAGATCGACGGTGATCTCATCAGCAGCCAGGGCGGCCTCATTCACGCGAACCCGGCGCACCCACTCCACGTCGTCGCCTCCTCTGCGCAACCCCTGCTCGGCTTCAGCCAGCACTGCGTCTGGGAGCGCCTCCACGAATGGCTCGGCCGCCTTGGTCGGACCGACCGAAAGCAGCGCGAAGACCGTCAGTGCCACCGCGCTCCTGATTGCATACGTTCGCATTGCACGTTCCTTCCAGGATCAAGTGAAATGCTGCAGCCGAACAAACGCTGCAACGGATCAATGATTGGAATGAGTGTGCCTCAGCGTTCCGGGACGTCGCTCGCACTATCAATCCACCCTATCAAAGCGGCGAAAATTCATGGCGACACCGATGACGATCCAGCTGATCAGCGCCATGCAATGACGTGACTGAGCAGACTCCCACGAGAGGTGCTGAGCCGAGCCGAGGCTTGATCGGGAAGAGTGAATTCAACTGTGGCGGATCGCGACAGTCTCTGATTCCGCGCTCGGTCGTACAGTCACAGCGCGGCCGTCAGCGCACATTCCCCACGCGCGCGGCATTCCTGCAGTTCGCATTCGCCAGCCGCTTCGGCATCATCCAGCGCGCTCAGGTCGAAGGTCTGCTTGTCTTCGGCCAGCACGTACATCACCGGGTAATCCCAGACGTCGTCGCTGCGGGTGCCCTTCACGAACAGGCGGCCGTGCGCATGCGGTCCTTCCAGTGCCACGGTCAGGCCGACATCGCGCTCGCCGTTGATGGCGGTCTGCATGCTGCCCAGCGGCAGCGTGCCGGCCTGCAGCGGCTCGCCGAACACCTGCACCAGTTCGACGCTGCAGCCGGCCCGTCGCATCGCCTCGCGCATCGGCGCACTGTCATGCGCGGCCTCGGTCCAGCGCAGCACGCTCCAGGCGATGGCACCACCGAGGGCGGCCAGGAACAGCAGCACCGCCAGCGGCATCGCCCAGCGCCAATGCCGGCACCACCAGCCGGAGGCCAGGTTGGAGGGAGCAGGAATCGGCGGCGGCAGGGTCATGGGCGGGCTCCTTCCCGGGTGATGATCAAGGCTTCAGGCAACGTCCCAGGAAGGCTTCGGCAACGCGGTAGCGATGCAGTGCGTCGGCACCGGACAGGCCATGCTTGGCACCCGGATAGGTCATCAGTTCAAACGGCTGGCCACGCTTCTGCAGCGCGCTCATCAGGCTGGTCGAATTGGTGAACAGCACGTTGTCGTCGGCCATGCCGTGGATCAGCAGCAGCGGCGAGCGCAGGCCCTCGATGTGGGTCAGCACGCGTGCTTCGCGGTAGCCGGCATCGTTGCGCGCCGGCAGGTCCATGTAGCGCTCGGTGTAGTGGCTGTCGTACAGGCCCCAATCGGTGACCGGCGCGCCGGCCACACCGCAGGCGTAGCTGTCCGACGCCTTGGCCAGCAGCATCAGGGTCATGTAGCCGCCGTTGGACCAGCCCTGCACGCCGATGCGCGCCGGGTCCACCCACGGCTGCTGCTTCAACCACGCCACGCCGCGCAGCTGGTCGGCCACTTCCACCGTGCCCTGCTTGCCATACAGCGCGCCACCGAAGTCACGGCCACGGCGCGGGGTGCCGCGGTTGTCCAGCGAGAACACCACATAGCCCTGCTGGGCCAGATACTGGTTGAACAGATGGTCGCCACGGCCGGGCCAGCTGTCGGTGACGGTCTGGCTGGCCGGGCCGCCATACACGTACACCGCCACCGGGTAGCGCTTGGCCGGATCGAAGCCGGCCGGCTTGATCACGCTGTAGTTCAGCGGGGTCTTGCCGTCGGCAGCGGTGAGCGTGCCGAATTCGACCGGGCGCTGCGCCTCGCGGTAGCGCGCGTAGGGATGCTTGGGATCGGCCAGATCGTTCTCGACCAGGGTGGCGATCTTCTCGCCATTGGCACGGAACAGCTCGATCTGCGGCGGGGTGCTGTTGTTGGACCAGCTGTCCACGTACACGCTGGCGTTGCGCGCGAAGCTGGCGCTGTGCATGCCCGGCGCCTTCGACAGGCGCTGCGGCTGGCCGCCCTGCAGGGGGACGGCGTAGATCTGGCTTTCGCGCGCCGATTCGATGCCGGCACGGAAGTATGCCAGGCCGGCCTTTTCATCGACCGCCAGCAGTTCATCGACCGACCAGTTGCCGTGGGTCAGCGCAGTGGCCTTGCCCTTGCTGTCGATACGATACAGATGCTGGAAACCGGTGCGCTCGGACGACCACAGCACGCTGCCGTCATCGAGGAAACGCAGGCTGTTGTGCAGCGGCACCCAGGTCGGGCTGGTTTCGTGGGCCAGCACGCGCTGCTGGTTCGAGGCCAGGGTGACTTCCACCAGGTCCAGCTTCTTCTGGTCGCGCGACTGGCGCTGGAAACTCAGGTGCTGCGGATCGCGCCAGTCGACGCGGGCCAGGTAGATGTCCTGCTCCTTGCCGAGGTCTATCCACTGCGTCTGCGCCTGTTCCACCGGCGAGATCACACCCAGCTTCACCTGCACGTTGGCATCGCCCGCGGCCGGGTAACGCTGTTCGATCACATCGGTGCGGTCGGCATAGACTTCGTAGCGCTTCTGCACCGGCACCGGGCTTTCGTCGATGCGGGCGTAGGCGATGGCCGAATCGTCCGGCGCCCACCAGTAACCGGTATGGCGATCCATTTCTTCGTCGGCAACGAATTCGGCGATACCGTTGCCAATCGTCGTGCTGCCATCAGCGGTCAGCTGCATCTGCTTCCCACTGGCCAGGTCGATCACCCACAGGTTGCGGCCGCGGATGAAGCTGACGAAGCCGCCCTTGGGCGACAGCTTGGCATCGGTGGCAAAGCCTTCGCCGTGGGTCAGCTGGCGCACCGCTGCCTTGCCTTCCTGCTTGAGGTCGTACAGGTACAGCTCGCCGCCCAGCGGGAACAGCAGGCGCTGCGCGTCCGGCGACCACTGGTAGTCGACGATGCCGGTCATCGCGGCAATGCGCTGGCGCTCGCGACGGGCCTTTTCTTCGTCACTGAGGGTTTCGGTACCGGGCAGCACCACCTTGGAATCGACCAGCAGGCGGGTCTGGCCGCTGCCGATGTCATAGCTCCACAGGTCCAGCTGGTTGCGGTCGCTGTCCTTGCCGCGCAGGAAGGTCACGCGCGAGCCATCCGGTGCCACCTTCGGCTTCATCAGGGTCGGGCCGGACAACGGCAGCGGGCCGGTGATGGCTTCCAGAGTGAGTTTTTCAGCGTGGGCGACGGTAGCGGTGGCGAGCATGAGGGCGAGCGAGGCGAACAGATGGCGCATGGAGGATCCCGGCAAACGGCAGGTCCGTCACCGCGGCAGGCGCGGGACGGTCAACCTCCATCCTAACCAAGCCGGTGCGGGAAGACAGCATGACCTTCTGCCCATGAGGTCTTCCCATAATGAGTGCCGACCAACGGTCGGCACCCACCGTGCCGGGTCAGCGCTTGCCGAACAGGTGCTTGCGCTCTTCGTCGCTGAGCGGCTTGCCGGCGTCCGGGTTCACCTGCGTGCGCAGCGCATAGGCGCGCTGGGTGGCGGGACGGGCGGCGATGGCCTGATGCCAGCGCTTGAGGTGGGGGAAGGCGTCGAAGTCCGCCGGCAGCTTGTCGTAGGCGCCAACCCACGGGTAGCTGGCCATGTCGGCGATGGTGTAGTCCTCGCCGGCCAGGAAGGCGTGCTCGGCCAGGCGCTTGTCCATCACCCCGTGCAGGCGGCGCACTTCATTGTCGTAGCGCTCGATCGCGTACGGGATCTTCTCCGGCGCGTACACGTTGAAGTGGCCCATCTGCCCGCTCATCGGGCCCAGCCCGGCCATCTGCCAGAACAGCCATTCCAGGGTGGTGACGCGGCCACGCGGGTCGGCCGGCAGGAAGCGGCCGGTCTTCTCGGCCAGGTACAGCAGGATCGCGCCGGACTCGAACACGCTCTGCGGGGCGCCGCCGTCGGCCGGGGCGTGGTCGACGATGGCCGGCATCTTGTTGTTGGGGGAAATGGCCAGGAATTCCGGCTTGAACTGGTCGCCCGAGCCGATGTTGACCGGGTGGATGCGGTACTCCAGGCCGGCTTCTTCCAGCAGCAGGGTCACTTTGTGGCCGTTCGGGGTAGGCCAGTAATACAGGTCGATCATGGCGGCGGCTCTGGGGTACGGAAAGGAACCTGAAGTCTAGTGCGTGCGTTGGCTTGGCACCGTCATGGCGGGCCGGTAACCTCGCCTCTTCCCCGAAACGCAGCATCCCCCGCATGAGTGCAAACCGCCCGCCGCTCTCCCCGTTGTCCACCTTGATCTTCGCCTCGCGCTGGCTGCAGCTGCCGCTGTACCTGGGTTTGATCGTTGCCCAGTGCGTTTATGTGTTCCTGTTCGGCAAGGAACTGTGGCACCTGATCTCGCACTCGGTGTCGATGGGCGAGCAGCAGATCATGCTGATCGTGCTGGGCCTGATCGATGTGGTGATGATCTCCAACCTGCTGGTGATGGTGATCGTCGGCGGCTATGAAACCTTCGTCTCGCGCCTGCGCCTGGAAGGCCACCCGGACCAGCCGGAGTGGCTGAGCCACGTCAACGCCAGCGTGCTGAAGGTAAAGCTGGCCATGGCGATCATCGGCATCTCCTCGATCCACCTGTTGAAGACGTTCATTGCAGCCAGCCCGCTGAACGGCCTGCCGCTGTGCAAGCCGGAACAATGGGCGGCAGCGGCTTCGTCGGCATCGGCCAGCTTCTACAACGCCGGCCCCGATACCTGCACGACCCTGACCCCCGATGGTGTGCTGTGGCAGACCATCATCCACTGCGTGTTCATCCTGTCGGCGATCGGCATCGCCTGGACCGACAAGCTGATGTCCAACAGCCACAGCAAGGCTGCCGCGCACTGACGCCATCGCCGGCGGCGGCACGACTGCCGCTGCCGGCGCCGCTCCCGGCCCTTGTACGCAAGGGTGGCCGGGATGCTAGATTGCACCCTCGCTGCAGGCGACGGTGACGCTGGGAAACGTCCCCCGCCACGCCCGGATCTTCCGTTCCGGCCATGCGTATCTACGTTTTTCGTAACGTCGTCTTCTTAGAGGGGAGCAGGATGTCGCACGTCGCAATGATCGCTGCCGCGCGCCGGTGGTTGCCGGTCGCTCTGGCCTTGGCCCTGGCTGCCTGCTCGGGCAAGGAAGAAACACCGGCCCCGGCCGCGCAGGGTGCCGCCGCCCCCACCGCTGCAGCGCCAGCCGCACCGGCGGTGGCTGCCAAGGTGCAGTCGATGGGCACCGAGCAGCTGCGCGAATCGGCCAGCCAGGCACTGCGCGAGAACCGCATGTACGCCCCGGCCGGCGACAACGCCATCGAGTACTATCTCGCGCTGCGCGACAAGACCCCGGACGATGCCTCGGTGAAGAGCGCGCTGACCGACCTGCTGCCCTACACCCTGATCGCCGCCGAGCAGCACCTGGGCCGCGAGGACTTCACCGAAGCGCAGCGGCTGGTTGCCCTGATCGAAAAGGTCGACGCCTCGGCCCCGGCCCTGCCGCGCCTGAAGGAAGGCCTGAGCAAGGGCGTACAGATCGCGGCCAAGCGCACCGAAGACGAGACCGAGAAGGTCAAGAAGGACGCTGAAGACCGCACCAAGCAGCTGGCCGAGCAGCAGCGCCTGAGCGAACAGCGCGCCAAGGAAGCCGAGGCGGCCAAGCAGATTGCCGCGCAGCAGGATGTTGCCCGTCGTGACAGCGAGCGCCAGGAAGCCGAGCGCCAGGCCGCCGCGCGCCGTGATGCCGAGCAGAAGCAGCAGCAGGCCGCTGCCCAGCAGGCCAACGCCGCCCGCCAGGCCGCGACCGCCGCTGCGCCAAGCCTGCGCCCGGTCAGCACGCCGGCACCGCGTTACCCGGCCGAAGCGCTGCGTTCGGGTACCTCCGGCGAAGTGCTGGTGGAAATCACCGTCGGCACCGACGGCTCGGTGACCAACGCGCGCGTGCTGCGCGCGACGCCCTCGCGCGTTTTCGATCGCGAAGCCCTCAACGCGGTCAAGCGCTGGCGTTTCGAGCCGGTCAATGCCCCGGTCACCACCCGCCGCACGCTGGTGTTCGCACCGGGCGGCTGATGCCCAAAGCGGTAGCGCCGGGCCGCGCCCGGTGGTTCTGGAGCAAGGCCCGGCATGTCCGGGCCTTGTACGTTTCAGGCTGCGCCGTCGATCAACCGTTGCAGCGCCGGATCACGTGCGGCCAGCACCTGGAACAGGCCCAGTGCGTGCAGTCCGGGCAGCAGACTGCGCAGATCTGCTTCGGCGGCGACACGGGTGGCGGCATCACCGGCCGGGTCCTGCCAGTCGCGGACGCTGGCGAGAAAGGCGCCGACGCTGCCCTTGCGCACGGTAAGGCCGTTCACCTGCACGTCGTTCTGGTGATCGGGAAGGATGTCCTGCGGTTGCATGGCGTGCTCCTGGGGAATGGACGACCAGTTTCAACGCTCGCCGCCGACTGTTCTGCCGTATAACTGCCAATGGATATGGCAAAGCAGACACCCCAGACGCCGTTGATCGATCCTGCACTGGCCGATGCCAGCAGAGGGCCGGCCCTGCTCGGCACGCAGTTGGCGATGCCGGGTTCCCGCCGCACCGCCCGCCACCAGCACGCGCGCGGGCAAATGCTGGGCGCCCACACGGGCCTGCTGCGGATCGAGGCGGGCGACATCCACTGGCTGCTTCCGGCCGGACACGTGGCATGGCTTCCGCCGCAGCACCCGCATGCGCTTTCCAGCATCGGCAGCTTCGATGGCTGGAGCCTGTACTTCAGCAGGGAAGCCTGCGCAGGCTTGCCCACCACACCACGCATCTTCCAGCCCAGCGACCTGCTGCAGGTGGCAGTGCCGCGGGCACTGCGGTGGTCCGGGCAGGCGTTGGATGCGGTGCAGCAGCGCCTGGCCGGTGTGATCATCGATGAGATCGCCGCCGGCACGCCTTTGCCGCTGGCCCTGCAGCAACCCAGCGACCGCCGCCTGCGTCGCATCGCCTCGGCCCTGGCGCGCGCGCCGCATGACACCCGCAGCGTCGAGGACTGGGCCGCAGCGAGCGGCCTGTCCAGTCGCAGCCTCGCCCGCCGCTGGCAGGCCGAGACCAACATGACCCTGACCCACTGGCGGCAGCGCCTGCGCGTGCTGCTGGCGCTGCCGCGATTGCTGGCCGGTGAGCCGGTCACCACCGTCGCACTGTCATTGGGCTACGACATGCCCAGCTCTTTCATCGCCGTGTTCAAGCGCGAAATGGGAGTGACGCCGGCACGGTATGGAGACGGAAACGCCTCACTGCGCTGACATGAACAAGGCCCGGGGATGACCGAGCCTCGTTCTGCATCCGCCGGGCATGGCCCGGCGCTACCGGTTACGCTCAGCCGGAAATCGCCAGGCGTTCGTTGTGGTAACGACGCACAGCAGCAAACCACAGCACTGCGGCCAGACCCAGGCTTGCGCCGAGGTAGACCGCCCAGATGGTCGGGCTGATCGCCTCGTGGCGGATCACCTTCAACAGCATCTGGTTCTGCGACAGGAACGGCACTGCGTACTGCCACAGCTCGCTCTTCACCGGGTAGGCCATCAACGCGTAGCCGGGCAGCATCGGCAGCAGCACCAGCCAGGTCATGTGGCTCTGCGCTTCCTTCATGCTCTTGGCCGCGGCCGAGAGGAAGGTCAGCAGCGAGGTGCCGATCAGCAGCATCGGCACCATCACCAGCAGCATCTGCAACATCGAGCCGATGTTCATGTTGAGCTGCCGGCCGACATTGCCGGGCGCGATCTGCGCACTGGCCTTGAACGCGATCAAGGTCAGCAGCAACGAGGCGAAGCCGACCACGCAGGCGGCGGCGATCTTGCCGCTGACGATGGCGCTGCGCGAACCCGGGGTCGCCAGCAGCGGCTCCAGCGATTGCCGCTCGCGCTCACCAGCGGTGGCATCCATCACCAGATAGGCGCCACCAATGAACGAGGTCAGCGTCAGCAGCACCGGCAGCAGCATCGACAGCATCATGCCGCGCTTGGCCTCGGCGCTGGCCATGTCCTGGGTAGCCACCTCCAGCGGCCGCGCCACCTGTGCGTCGACGCCACGTGCCATCAGCCGCAGTGCACCGACCTGGCCGTTGTAGGTCGCCAGGGCCGCCTGCAGGCGGGCGCTGGGCACCTCGGCGGCGCGCCGGGTACTGTCACGGATCACTTCCACCAGCGCGGGCTTGCCGTCGGCCCAGTCCTTGCCGAAATCGGGGCTGATGCGCAGCGCGACGTCGATCTCCTGCGAGCGGATCGCCTCGGCCAGATCCTTCGGCGCCGGCGCGGTGTTCAGCCCCTGCGCGGCCAGGAAACGCACCAGGTTCGGCGCATTCTCGGCACCGATGGTCGGGATCTGCAGTGGCTGTTCAATCTGGATGCGCACACGGCTTTCGGCCAGCTTGCCCATGCCCAGGATCAGCAGCGGGTACAGCAAGGGACCAAACAGCAGGGTCAGCATCAGGGTGCGGCGGTCACGCGAGAGGTCGCGCAGTTCCTTGCGCATCACCGTCATCATGGTCGACATCATGCTCATGCGTGCAGGCCCTCTTCGCTGCCGATCAGTTTCACGAACGCATCTTCCAGGTTGGGTTCGCCGGACTGCGCACGCAGTTCATCGGCACTGCCGGCGGCCATCACCGTTCCCTTGGCGATGATCACGATGTGGTCACACAGCGCACCGACCTCCTGCATGATGTGGCTGGACAGGATCACGCAGCGCCCTTCCTCGCGCAGGCCCAGCAGGAAGCGGCGAAGTGCGCGGGTGGTCATCACGTCCAGGCCGTTGGTGGGTTCGTCGAGGATCACGTTGCGCGGATCGTGCACCAGCGCGCGGGCAATGGCGGTCTTGGTTCGCTGGCCCTGCGAGAAGCCATCGGTCTGGCGGTCGAGGATGTCGCCCATGTCCAGCGCATGCGACAGCACTTCGATGCGTTCGCGGATGCGCGACGCGGACAGGCCATGCAGCTCGCCGAAGTAAGCGATGTTCTCGCGCGCGGTCAGTCGCTTGTAGACGCCACGCGCGTCGGGCAGTACGCCGAGATGACGACGTACTTCCACCGGATCGCGGGCGGCGTCGATGCCATCGACGGTGATGCTGCCTTCATCCGGCGTCATCAGCGTGTACAGCATGCGCATGGTGGTGGTCTTGCCGGCGCCGTTCGGCCCGAGCAGGCCGGTGATGCGGCCATCCTCGGCGCGGAAGCCGACATCGGCCACCGCCTGGATACGGCCGGTGCGGGTGTTGAAGGCCTTGTGCAGGTTGTCGGCGACGATCATGGGGCCCATCCGTTGAACGAGGTGAACGCCGGCACGTAGCTCAGCGTGTCCAGGCAGCTGGCATCCAGCGCCTTGGCATCGGTGGTGTCGATGAACTGGCCGAGCAGGCGCGGCATGCAACCGGCGGTCAGGGTGCCGTGGCCTTGCCCGCGGGCGACCAGCGCACGTCCCTTCGGCAGCCCCTTGAGCACCTGTTCGGCGTAACGCGGCGGCGTCACCGGGTCCAGCTCGCCGGACAGCAGCAGCACCGGCAGATCGCTGCGCAGCGGCGCTACCGCAGCCGCCGGCTGATGCGGCCACACCGGGCAGGCGGCGAAGAACGCACGCGCCGCTTCCGGTCCGAACAGCGCGCCTCCGCTTTCCGCCGGCGCCTGGTAGCGCGGTGCATCTTCGCTGCAGATCACCGACCACTGCATGCCGCGGTTGATCTGGAAGTCCATGCTGCGGGTCGCACCGCGTACCAGCGAGGCCAGTGGCGCGTAGCGCCCCTGCGTGGCCTCGTCCAGCACCAGTGGCAGCAGCGAGGAATACTGCGGCACGTAGGAGAAGGCAAACGCCAGGCCGACCACGCTGTCCGGGGTCAACACATCCTTGCGCGGTGCATTCGTACCCGGATCGCGATACTCGACGGTTACCGGCGTGCGGCGCAGGGTGTCCGCAACGCTGCGCAGTTGTGCCCGGGTATCGACCGGGAAGCGCTTGCTGCAGGCAGCATCCTTGCGACACTGCGCCGACTGCAGGGTGATGGCGTTGTCGAAGGTATTGGCGAACTCACCCCCTACCACCAGATCGTTCGGCACCACGCCGTCGATGACGATGCTGCGGGTGTGTTGCGGGTAGGCCGCCGCATAGCGCTGGGCAACGCGGGTGCCGTACGAGCCGCCGACCAGGTTGAGCGTATCGGCGCCCAGCGCCTGGCGAACCGCGTCCAGATCGGCGATGGCCTCGGCAGTGGTATAGAAGCGCGGGTCGGCACGGCCCTTCAGCGACGCAGCGCAGCGTTCGGCGTACTCGCGCAGCAGCGCTTCGCTGGGCGCAGCCTCTTCATCCATCGGCAGCTCCTTGCCATCCGCGCCCAGGCAGCTGAGCGGGTTGGAGCCGCCGGTGCCGCGCTGGTCAATCAGGAAGATGTCGCGCTGCTTGCGCACCTGGCGCAGTGCCGTATCGACGATGACGGCGACCTCGCTGGCCGCCTGGCCGGGGCCGCCGGCAAGGAAGAACACCGGGTCTGGCAGACCCGAACCACTGTTGCCCGACTCCAGCCAGGCAATGCGCAGGTCGATCCTGCGGCCGTCGGGCTTGCTCCGGTCTTCCGGCACCTGGAACGTGGCGCACTGCGCCTCGACGTTGTCGCTGGCGCCTTCAGTGGCCAGCGTGCAGGGACGGAAATCGATCTGGCCGTAGCGGCGGCTGGGCGTATCGCCCGCGCCGTCGGTGCCTGCCTGCGGCGGTGCGCTGCAGCCGGCAATCAGCATGCTGGCCAGCAACCCGGCCCGCGCGAAATGGTGTCGTTGCATCGTGCGTGATTCCCCTGGGAATGTTCCTGTCCACCACGACGGTGTGCCGCGGCAGATGTGACCAAACAGATGTGACCCAACTTACACGCGCCGGGCGCTGGCGGCGACAGGTGGATGTCCTAGGCCGGCGTCGGCACCGCCACCAGGCGGTTGCGGCCCTCGGCCTTGGCCCGGTACAGGGCGCTGTCGGCCAACGCGATCAGGCCGGAAAGATCGGTCCGGCCGTCGTCAAGCACCAGGCCGATGCTGGCGGTCACCGCCACCGGACCGGTGTCGAGCAGGGCCGGACGCTGCTGCAGCCCGTGGCGGATCGCGTCGGCCAGCGCCGTCGCCTCATGGCCGCTGCTGCCAGGCAGCAGCAGCAGGAACTCCTCGCCCCCGTAGCGGCTGAGCAGATGCACGCGGCCGATCGCGCAGCGCTGCAGCACCCCGGTGAAATGCTGCAGCACCTGGTCACCCGCCAGATGGCCCCAACGATCGTTGACCTGTTTGAAATGATCCACATCCAGCAGCAGCACCGCCAACGACGCACCGTGCCGGCGTCCCTGTTCCAGCTGCAGCTGCCCATCCGCCAGCACCGCGCTGCGATTGAGCAGGCCGGTAAGACCATCGATCCGTGCCGCCCGGCGCAGTTCCACCAGCATACGTTCGACCAGCAGCAGCACCAGTGCGAAGCAACGGGCCAGCTCCAGCATCACCCCGGCCAGGTAGGTCACGAACATCGGCGTGCCGGTGCGCATGATGTCCTCGCCGGCGCCGGCCGCCACCGGCAGGAACAGGCGCACCACGTACAGCAGGCCCTCGGCGAGGAATACCGCCGCAGCCAGCCTGCAGCTGGTGCGTTGCTGTGGCGGGGCGTGGCGCAGCAGCAGCCAGGCGATCCAGCCATCGATGAGCGCAGCGAACACACTGAACACATGCAGGCGCACGACCAGGTTCGGCCACGGCACCAGGAACAGGAAGATGCCGGCCATGAACGCGGCCACCAGCAACAGCGGTCGCCATACCGGCAGGGGTTGGCCCAGATGCAGGGCCATGCCACGCAGCAGCAGCACCGCGCAGGCGGCCATCGCCGCGTTGCCGGCCAGAATCGCCGGCACCTGCGGCAGGTAGGGACGCAGCGCCAGCAGGGTCACCCCCAGGGTCAGGGCCCACAGGCTGAGCGTCCATAGCCGCAGCACCGGTTGCCCGCGCAGCACCACCAGCAGCAACGAGAACCCCAGCGCGATGCCCACGCAGAGCAGGAAGCCAAGCACGGCGACGGTGGGGAAATCCAGGGACATGCGGCGCTGCATGAAGGGCGGCGCGCGCATCTTAGCGCCTTGTGGCGGCCGCACGGACCGTCGCACCTGGGCAGGGCCAGGCGGGCGATCGAATCCGGTGGCGGAAAATGGCGAGCACGCAGTTCGTAGCGCCGACAGAATGCGCGGAAAACCGGGAGAGACTCCATGCATTCGTGGCAACTCAGTGGCATAGACCACCAGCCGTTCGAAGCGCTTTTCGAATCCAGCGACGATGCGTTGGCTGCACGGGGAATCGTGCGGCGGCGCGCCGGCGACAGCGGTGGCTACCCCTGCAGGGTCAGCCTGACCGACGCGCCTGCGGGTGCCGAACTGCTTCTGCTGCCTTACACACACCTGGACACACGTTCGCCTTACCGCGCGTCGGGCCCGATCTTCGTGCAGCGCGGTGCCACCCGCTGCGTGCTGCCGGCAGGCGTGGTACCTGCCTACGTGCACCGTCGGCTGATTTCAGTGCGTGCCTATGACAGCGCGGACTTCATGCTGAGCGGCCTGGTCTGCCAAGGCACCGAGGTTGCTGCGCAGCTGGACCGGTTGTTTGCCGATACGACGGTGGCCTTCGTGCACCTGCACAACGCAGGGCATGGGTGCTTTTCGTGCCGGGTGGATCGGGCAGGCAATCACCGGGCATGACCGTGCGCGAACGTGATCGTTGCCGCGCTGCAGGCGTGACCGCCAACGCATTCGTTCAGTGTGGCGTGAAGCCTGCGGGAAGGGCTTCACACACGTAGTCACGGATCGGTGTTGACGTGGTTTCCCGCTGTGCGTTGCCGCTCGATACTCGCGGCGGTACCGCTCATTGTCCGTCGCGTAGCACAGCGCGGGTGCTGCGGTCACCGCTCCCTTCGACGATCACAAGGATGCGCCATGTCTCTGCGATACCCCCCCTTGCTGCTGGCTACCGTCTTCGTTGGCGCCGGTGTTGGCGTTGCCGGCAACGCGGCCGCACACGGCACGATGATCACCCCGGTCAGCCGCGTTTATGCCTGCTTCCAGGGCAACCCGGAAAACCCCACCAACCCGGCCTGCGCGGCCGCCAAAGCAGTGGCCGGCTCGCAGGCGTTCTACGACTGGAACGGCATCAACCAAGCCAACGCCAACGGCAACCACCAGGCCGTGGTGCCCGACGGCAAGCTGTGCAGCGGCAACAATCCGACTTTCCGCGGCCTGGACCTGGATCGCAGCGACTGGCAGACCACGCCGATCCAGCCGGATGCGAACGGCAAGTTCACCTTCGTGTTCAAAGCCACCGCCCCGCATGCCACGCGCGACTGGAAGTTCTTCGTCACCCGCGCCGGCTGGCAGCCCGGCAGCCCGCTGCGCTGGGCCGACCTGCAGGAGTTCTGCTCGCTGGGCAATACGCCGCTGTCGGCCGATGGCACCTACAAGCTGCAGTGCACGCTGCCGCAGCGCAGCGGCCAGCATGTGATCTACAACACCTGGCAGCGCTCGGATTCGACCGAAGCGTTCTACACCTGCATGGATGTGCGCTTTGAAGGCGGCGGTGGTACCACGCCGGTGCCGCAGTGGCAGGATGCCGGGCCGGTCACCGCGCGTACCGAGCTGCCGGTGGGCACCACGTTGGCCTTGCGTGTGTTCAATGCCAACGGCAACGACGTGGAACGTGTGGAAGCCACGCTGGCCGCAGGCCAGACCACGCCGGCACAGTGGCCGCTGGCGCTGGCCCGCAAGGTCAATGCCAGCGCCCAGCACGCGCGCGTGGGTGTGCTCAGCAACGGCGCGATCACGCCGACCGCCTCGGCCACCGACAACCGCGTGTATCTGAAGGACGGCAACCGCTTCCAGCTGGACACGAAGGTGCCGGACCCGGGCACGCCCTCACCCGGCGGAGACTTCGACCATGTGTATCCGGCCGGCATCGGCAGCTACGTGCCCGGGCAGACCGTAGTGAAGAGCAGCGACGGCAAGCTCTACGCCTGCCGCCCGTTCCCGGAAGGCGCGTGGTGCAACGTCAATGCCGAGGCGTACCGGCCGGGCGTGGGCGCGGCCTGGCGCGATGCCTGGGTGCCGTACTGACTGAGTGATGGAGCGGGAGCGGCGCCCTCGTGCCGCCCCGCTTCTGCAATCGGGCAGATGCAGATCCGCCGGAACGGCATCAAGTGTTAACCCGTTCGCGCTGGCAATGCACATTGCGTCGCAGCCTGCGGCTTTTCGGAATCGTTGAATGGATGGCGCTGTGCATCGTGTGGAGACTCGCTGGTCCTTCCACCGTTCACAGGATCCCCACCATGCAACCGCTCAATCGACTCGCTCTCGCGATGACTGCCATCGCCGGCCTGGGCGTCTCTGCCGGTGCGCTGGCACACGGCACCATGTCCAAACCCAGCAGCCGGGTCTATGCCTGCTTCCAGGGCAATCCGGAGAACCCGACCAATCCCGCCTGTGCCGCCGCAAAGGCGATCGGTGGCGCACAGCCGTTCTATGACTGGGCCGGCGTCAACCAAGCCAGCGCCAACGGCAACCACCAGGCCGTGGTGCCGGACGGGCAGTTGTGCAGCGGTGGCAACAGCAAGTACCGCGGCCTGGATCTGGATCGGTCCGACTGGTCGACCACGCCGATCCGTGCCGATGGAAACGGCCGCTACACCTTTGAATTCCTTGCCTCCGCCCCGCATGCCACCCGTGACTGGAAGTTCTATGTGACGCGCGAAGGATGGCAGCCAGGTACGCCCGTGGGCTGGTCGGATCTGCAGGAGTTCTGCGTCCTCGGCAACGTGCCGCTGTCGGAAGGTGGTGTCTACAAGCTGGACTGCCCGTTGCCCCAGCGCACCGGCCAGCATCTGATCTACAACACCTGGCAGCGCTCGGATTCGGCCGAGGCGTTCTACACCTGCATGGACGTGCGTTTCGAGGGGGGCGGTGGTGTGACGCCGCCGCCGCAATGGCACGATGCCGGCCCTGTCACCGCGCGCGGAGCCCTGGACGCGGGTACGACCCTCACCCTGCGCGTGTTCAACGCGAACGGCAATGATCTGGAACGCATCGACACCACGCTGACCACTGGCCAGACGCTGCCAACGCAGTGGCCGCTGACGTTGGCCCGTGCGGTCAATGCAGGTGCGCGGCATGCCCGTATCGGCGTGCTGGAGAATGGTGTGATCACGCCGATTGCTTCGGCAACGGCGAACCGCGTCTATCTGGCGCAGGGCCACCGGTTCCAGCTGGATACGAAGGTGCCTGATCCGGTGCAGCCGCCGGGCGACTTCGATTTCATCTATCCGGCCGGCATCGGCAGCTACGTGCCCGGGCAGACCGTGGTGAAGGGCAGCGACGGCAAGCTCTATGCCTGCCGCCCGTTCCCGGAAGGCGCGTGGTGCAACGTCAATGCCGAGGCGTACCGCCCGGGCGTGGGTTCGGCCTGGCGCGATGCCTGGGTGCCGTACTGAGGCATGGTCCGGGGGCGGCGTGATGCCGCCTCCGGTGAGGGCTTCGTGCGTCCATGAGGTTGCCGGCCAGCGGCCGGCACTACCTGGGCCTATTTGCTGCTGACGTACTTCTCGCGGCGGATCTGCGGATTGCCCAGGCCCGCCGCCTTCAGCGCTTCTGCACAGGCGTCGACCATGTCCGGGTTGCCGCACAGGTAGGCGATGTCGGTGGCCGGGTCCGGCGTGAACTCCGCCAGCGCCTGCTGCACGTAGCCATGGTGCACGTCCGGGTGCGGCTCGGCTGGCAGTTCCCGCGACAGGCACGGCACATAACGGAAGTTCGGGTGCTTTTCGGCGAAGCTGTAGAAGTCTTCGCTGTACAGCAGCTCGCCCGGGCTGCGTGCACCCTGCAGCAGGACCACCTGCACCCCGCGCTCGGCCATCGCCGTTGCCAGCAATGGCAGCATCGAGCGGTACGGGGTGACGCCGGTACCGGTGGCAATCAGCAGGTAGCGGCCGTTGTGGTCGCCGGGGTTCAGGCAGAACCGACCGTAGGGGCCGGACGCGCTGACCTGGCCGCCGATGTCCAGCGCCTCGAACAGGGCCGTGGCGGCGCCGCCGGGGACGAAGCTGACCGCGATATCCACCGCCTCGCCCGGGCCCAGCGCGTGGTCGTGGATGGTCGCCAGCGAATAGCTGCGCTTGGTTTCGGTGCCATCGGCGTAGCTGAAATGGACCTGGATGAACTGGCCGGGCTGGAAATCCAGCGGCTGGCCGTCGTCACGCACGAACTGGTAATGGCCGATGGAGGGCGCCAGCATGCGGCGGTCGACCAGTTTGATGGGGAATTGGACAGGCACGACTTTTCGGGACAGTGTGTAGCCGGGGCAAGCCCTCGGGGTCTTCTATAATAGACCTTCCCCGCCCCTCTCCAGCGCCAGCCCATGGGCGCGAAGGCTTCGAGCTTGGCTTCCCTGAACGATACGGCGCCCGCCCTGCGCGTGCGCGACCTGCGTAAAACCTATGACAACGGCACCCAGGCCCTGAAAGGGGTCTCGCTGGAAGTGGCCCCCGGCGACTTCTTCGCCCTGCTGGGCCCGAACGGCGCCGGCAAGTCCACCCTGATCGGCATCATCAGCTCCCTGGTCAATCTCAGCGAGGGCCAGGTGGAGGTGTTCGGCAGCGACCTGGTGCGCAACCGCAGCGCCACCATGCGCCTGATCGGGCTGGTGCCGCAGGAGATCAACTTCAACCTGTTCGAAAAGCCCTTCGACATCCTGGTGAACTACGCCGGTTTCTACGGCGTGCCGCGCGCGGAAGCCGAGCAGATGGCCGAAGTGGAGCTCAAACGCGCCCACCTGTGGGAGAAGGCGCAGGTGATGAGCCGCACCCTGTCCGGTGGCATGAAGCGCCGGCTGATGATCGCCCGCGCGATGATGACCCGGCCGCGCCTGCTGATCCTGGACGAACCGACCGCCGGCGTTGACATCGAGATCCGCCGCGACATGTGGCGGGTGCTGAAGGAGATCAACGCCGCCGGCACCACGATCATCCTGACCACCCACTACCTGGAAGAGGCCGAGCATCTGTGCCGCAACCTGGCCATCATCGACCATGGCCAGATCGTCACCCAAGGCCCGATGCGCGAACTGCTGGCCAAGCTTGATGTGGAAGGCTTCCTGCTGGACATCGACGGCGCCCTGCCCGCCCAGCTGCCAGTGATCGAGGGTGCGACCCTGATCGCCACCGACGGCCATACGCTGGATATCGACATGCCGCGCGCGATGGATCTGAACCGCGTGTTCGAGGCACTGAACGCAGCGGGCATCCGCGTGCGTTCGATGCGTACCAAGAGCAACCGCCTGGAGGAACTGTTCGTGCGCCTCACCGGCAACCAGGAGACGTCCGCATGAGCAGCACCCCGACCCCGGTCCTGACCGACGGGCAGCGCAACCGCATCGCACTGATGACCATCGTGCGCCGCGAAGTCGCCCGCATCATGCGCATCTGGGGCCAGACCCTGGTGCCGCCGGCGATCACCATGACCCTGTACTTCCTGATCTTCGGCGGCCTGATCGGTTCGCGCGTGGGCGACATGGGCGGCTACACCTACATGCAGTTCATCGTGCCGGGCCTGGTGATGATGAGCGTGATCCAGAACAGCTACGGCAACATCAGTTCGTCGTTCTTCGGCGCCAAGTTCGGCCGCCACGTGGAAGAGCTGCTGGTCAGCCCGATGCCGAACTGGGTGATCCTGTGGGGCTACGTGGCCGGTGCGGTGCTGCGCGGCCTGATGGTCGGCGTGATCGTGCTGATCATCGCGATGTTCTTCACCCCGGTGCGCATCCCGCATCCGCTGGTGACGCTGACCACGGTGATCCTGGGCGCGACGATCTTCTCGCTGGCCGGCTTCATCAACGCGGTCTATGCGAAGAAGTTCGATGACGTGGCAATCGTGCCGACCTTCATCCTGACCCCGCTGACCTACCTGGGCGGCGTGTTCTATTCGGTGAAGCTGCTGCCGCCATGGGCGGAGGCGGCCACGCACGCGAACCCGATCTTCTACATGGTCAACGCGTTCCGCTATGGCCTGCTGGGCAGCAGCGATGTGCCGGTGGTGGTGGCGTATGCGCTGATGATCGGTTTCGTGGTGGTGCTGACGGCGCTGGCGCTGTGGCTGCTGAAGCGTGGCGTGGGCATGCGCAGCTGAGGATGTCCTGCAGGGCCTGCGGCCCTGCACCCGCGGTGGTAGTGCCGGCCGCTGGCCGGCAACGTCAACGTCAAAGGCGAGATATCCGTGGGTTGGCGGGGTGGTGTCGGGTTGCGGGGACGCCGCAAGTACGTCCTTGTAGGCTTGGCCGCGCCATCCATGGCGCGGACACCCCGCAACCCGACACC